>CAZXRT010000390.1:0-2509 GCA_964642535.1 uncultured Methanospirillum sp. | reverse complement strand
CAGCCTCCATTCAATTACATCAACGAAGAGGGACTGGTTGCCGGACGATCCACCGAGGTTGTCAGGGAGATCATGAAACGTCTTGAGATTCAACACCCGATATCCTTAGTCCAGTGGACTGACGGATATAACCGGGCCCTCACAGATGACCATGCGGCGATTTTTTCAACGATCCGGACACATCAGCGTGAACCCATGTTCAAATGGGTAGGGCCGATTGCTGAACTCCAGTACCTGTTCTATGTCAAATCAGACAACCCCGTCATCATCACCTCAACGCTGGATCTCCGGGACCGCGGGTTGATTGCCGTGGTAAAGAACGATGCCCGTGAACAGTATCTCCGTGCTTTGAATCTGAGCAACCTGCTTTTGATGGACGAAGATGCAGACTGTATTGAGGCATTAAATTCCGGAAAAGCAGAGTTCTGGCTGGGTACCCGGGAGATGGCCACTCAGAATGCAAAACGAAAGGAGGAGATGATGTACGGGTTCAGGCCTGCTGAAATCCCTCCTATCTCTCATCAGTTATATATCGCATTCAACCGGAAAACACCCGATTCAGAGATTGAAAGATGGCAGACGATCCTGGATGAGATGAGAGAAGATGGCACCTATGACCTCATCCAGAGCAGATACATGCCATATATCTGTTCGTGGGTCCGCTGTATTCCCTGACAGAAGGAAAAACCGGTAGCAGGAAAGAGATCCTGCTCTGCCTCACAATCGCACTTTTTTACACTGGGGAGAGGGAAGGGAGGATCATCGTGATAACGGCACCGGTTACCCCTTCAAGAGTCAGCTGTACAGCGATGGCTGCCAGGATAAGACCCATCAGGCGGACCAGGATCTCGATCCCCTGATTTCCGAGCATCCGGGCGATCAGATCTGAACTCATGTTCAGAACAGTGATGATCAGAACAATACTCAGAATAACCAGTAGACCGCCAAGAAAAGCAATTTCTGACGGTGCCCGACTCCCGAATAAGATAGCAGCCGCAATCGATCCCGGACCTACATACAGGGGGATACCAAGGGGGATGATGATCTTTGGAAGGACAGATTCATCCTGCGTCAGGAGGCGATCAGAACCGGTCTCACTGATCACCTTGTTCATGGTGACTGTATGTGTCCCGCTCATCATGGAAAGACCCACTCCGAAGAGGATGATGCCACCGGCAATCTGGAAGGCAGGGATTGATATGCTGAAAAAGTTCAGGACTGCCTGGCCGGAAAAGAGAAAGAATGCCATGGCAAGAAAGATAAAGACCGAAAGGGTCATAGCGGTCTTTTTCCGCAGAACAGGATCAATCGTGCGGGTGTATGCGATGAAGAAAGGGAGGTTTCCGAAGGGATCGAGGATGGCAAAGAAGGTTCCGACAGCTCCTATCAGGTAGCCGAGATCTGAATTCATATCGGTTGTACTGATTTGAAATCAGGAGGGTTAAGCGATCTGTCTGACTCCGAAAGCCGGGGTGAGAGTGGAAGAGGATTGATGACTAATTCTGATCAGCGGGCCTTGTTGATTACCCTGTAGAGCTCTTCCGGCTTCATGGCAAGCAGGGTCTCTGAACAGACCGTCCCAAATCGTCCTATCTCCAGCAGGATCTGGGTCATGGCTTCCTGTGAAGGGACCTGGATGATGGCAATGAAGTCATACTGACCATATGTGTAATGCAGGGAAAGGAGGCTTCCGCCGGCACGGGCGATGATCTCTTCAGCTTTTTTATCCCGTTCCTCAAAACCCCGTACCTGATCCAGTGCAAGGCCAGTCAGGCGTCCCAGAAGAATGAAGGTGAGCATGGTGTGTACTTGCTTACATGAGGTATAAAGATCATGCCTATCTTTCCACAGGATCATTTCCCTATAGGAGTGTGATGGCATGAAGATACCAGTAAGATGGATTGTCCTGGTCGGAATACTAGGCATTTGTGCAGCGATTCTTCCGACGTGGGCCGAAGAGGAAAATCCTGGAGCAGTATATCAGCAGGCAGAGGAGGCATACGCCAGCGGGCAGTACCGTGCCTCCTATGATCTCTTCCTGAACGCCTCCGGATTGTTTTCTCTCACCGGTGACGGGCAGATGAGCAGGGATGCGCTCAGGAAGGCAAAGCAGGCCTCCTGGATCATGGCTGAATTCCCGTATACCCGATCAACCGCTGATGAAGTGATTGCAGGAACATTTCCCTTATTCAGTGCCAGTGAACGGGATGAGTTACTCGGGCCGGGAAACTCTATTCAGATTGAATCTGATGGGGAAGTATGGTACTACGAGGGCCTTGCCCGCAATATCTTGTACCATAACAGTACACTGATACGAAATTCTAACCTTCAGGGCGGGGAATCACCATTTTACGATCAGATCCTTCCCCTGATACAATCCGGTGCCCGCAATTCACATACTTTTCTTGCAACCGGAAACATGAGCATCCCCCGGGACATGCTTGCGTCATCGGAGACTCTCAAAATCTGGGTTCCCCTCCCGGTTGAGACAGAATCGCAGAAAAACATC
>CAZXRT010000389.1:0-2516 GCA_964642535.1 uncultured Methanospirillum sp. | reverse complement strand
GCTTTCAGATGAGTGATATCCCGGAGTGATTCGATGGCCCCGATTACCGCTCCCCGGGAATCATACAGGGGCGATGCCTTTCCCCAGAGATAGATTCCCTCCAGGTTCAGATAGGTGCTGTAAGTCTCTGCAAAAAAGCCGCTCTCATTTCTCTGGCAGTTAAAGTAATTCGGACTGATCGTCTGATCCGGGTGCAGGGCAAAATCGATCAGCATCGGTTCCCTGACATTATACACCGCAGCAGAGTACTCCCGGTTCCCTTTCCCGATGATATCATCTGCTTTTACCCCGGTGAGAGCCTCAATGGCATGATTCCATGCAATCACCGTCCCCCGGGTATCAATCACAAAAGTCGGATCAGGCAGGAAATTGATGATGGCAACCAGTTTATCTTCGATCTGCTTTCTTCCGGTAAAATCCTGACCGATGTACAGGATTCCGACAACATCCCCCTTACTGTTCCGGATGATCCTCCTGGTAAAGGATATCCATACCATTTCACCACTTTCTTTCACGGTCTGACAGATCGTGGAGATCTCATTCTGCTGCCCGGACTCTTCATCGCCGGTCATCCATGTCATGGAATCAGGATCAGATCCTGCAGGAAAGATGGTTTCATGGATTTTTCTGCCAATCAGTTCCTCTTCAGAATATCCCAGGAACTGTTCTGCAAACTCATTGAAAAAGAGAATCGAGCCGGTATTATCTACCTGGATGATCAGACTGTTCGCATTCTCAACCAGTTCACGGTATTTCTGTTCACTCTTTTTCAGCTTTGCTTTCACCTTTTTATGCTTTTCAATCTCTTTTTTCAGCTTCTCGTTGGTTACTTTCAGCTCTTTTGACCGATCTTCGACCATCTGTTCAAGATTCTGACGGTACACTGTTATCTCGGTGATATCATCAGCGACGATGATCACCCCGGGATTACGGTTCTCAAATATCGTCGGGATGAT
The DNA here is from genome assembly GCA_964642535.1 of uncultured Methanospirillum sp. Classification (GTDB taxonomy): domain Archaea; phylum Halobacteriota; class Methanomicrobia; order Methanomicrobiales; family Methanospirillaceae; genus Methanospirillum. The sequence continues at coordinate 1,560 of CAZXRT010000389.1, read as the reverse complement.
ATGCACGGTAAAATACCGGTTTTCTCCGTCAATCATCCAGGTCACTTCAAGATATCTCTCATGTGAGTCAAGAGCCGACTGAATCCCTCGTATCAGGTCTGAATCAAAATAACTGGCAAGCGGGGAGTATTCGATTGTCTTTCCGACAACGTCTGTCCGGTCAAGAGAAAAAAAATGCAGGAGTGCAGTATTGGCATCGATGATCGAGAGATCCTGATTCATCAGGAGCAGAAGGGAGGTGGAAATATTCAGCATGGAAGAGATCGGGAGCCTTTGGGAGGGATAGAACACCTTTGAGGGTCCGTATACCCTCACCTCTGCCATTCCAGCACCAAGCAGGATGTTGAGATATTTTGAGGCAGACTGACGATTGATATCAGCCAGTTTTGCGATCTCTGCAATTGTCAGACCTTTGGGATGCTGTTTCAGGATACCATGCAGACGATCAAGTTCTGTTTCAGGGGAATTCATCTATTCATATAAATATAGGGCGGTGCTGGTTATTATGCTATGTTTGCCATAAATAATGCACATGTGTTCGACATAAGTAAATAATAATATATACTATAAAGAATAATGAGCACTCTGAACACCATGAGATGCAACATAGATACAGTAAACCATCAAAACCTCGATGGAGTCGTGAAAGTAACTATCGGTATCGCTCCGCAGTCAATTATGCAGGCAATGGCCGAAAAACTGGAGGATGAAGGAGCTGATTCAGTCCTTCAATTCCTGCGATATTTGCACAAAGCATGTCGTAAAGAAGAGTTCGGTCCGTACGACGATTACATGACCGATATCATCCGGGACTGTTATGCTGTAGCTGATGCTGCAGAAAGAAGGCTCTGCTGCCGGGTGATGGAATCTCCGGAGATCTGCTGAAGTGATTGTGTTGTTGGTGATTTTATGAATGAGTTAGTCATAACCGAACAAAATCTGAACAGAATCGTAAAAAATATCGTTGAAAGCGCCCAGGAGTCGCTCATTTATATCCTGGTCGATACCCTTGAGAACGAAGGATCCCATACCATGGTTCAGAACCTTCTTGACATGAAGAAAGCATGTCAGACGGGAGGATTCAGTTACAAATTTGACGAGTATATCAGGTACATCGTATCAGACTGCTTTGAGCAATACGGACCTGCCCGCAGCCAGGAAGAGGAACCGGCCGATAGCCAGGATATGATGCAGGATTCCGGTGGAGGAGAAGGCAGGGAGATGCTCATCCTGCAGTAATTTCTGATTTGCACCAGAACAATCCGATCTGAACGATCCGGCCTGACCGTCCCGATATCTTTCGGGCAGAAGGGATAGGAGAGAAGGTAATTCTGGTGCTATGACTCCCGGATGAGACAAGGGTGCCAAAGATCCCTGAATCAGTCATTCACGATTCCCATCAGAAAGGTGTGTCCACGAAAATTTGTTATATCGGAAATCCGAGGACCGTCTTCAGGTAGTGGTATCCACCGAATATGAGCATAAAGATGATCACAACAGCGATCGCATACAAGAGCCGCATCATCCGGTCTTTGGGATCCAGATCATACGAACGCTCCC
>CAZXRT010000388.1:0-2521 GCA_964642535.1 uncultured Methanospirillum sp. | reverse complement strand
ATACACGGTATCAGCAACTGACTGCCGGGATCCCAGAATCCCGGTCGGAATTGAATCCGGCGATGTGAGAATCCAGGACTGAAGCATGGACTGTTCAAGAAGTCCGGTGGTATCGATGATCGAATCGATGGAAAATATCTGGTTTTCCGGCGTTTCATTCGGCAGCCGGTCGGCGTAAACCGGTGAGATAAGGAGGAGCAGGGTTAATGCCACACTCCAACAGATGGCTGTAAAACGGTCTTTGTGGTTCAATGATATCCCGGAATTACAGTCATCGATATTCAGATAAATACGTATGGATATTGCAGGGTTTGTTCTCTCCCTGATTATGGAAAATATCCCATGTACCATGGGAACGTCCCCATTGGTTGGAGCCGGACCGATCTGAATCATCATCCATCATGAAAGCCGCATTCCGGGCGTCTTTCATTCCTGGTATTGCATAGGAAAAGCTCATAAGATATTCACCGACACCCAAAGGTAATCGAGAAGAGCCTGAAAAAAATGGTTTTTAGGCAATTTTCAGTTGTCTTCCCTTTTTTCTCTCAGCAGTACTCATCACATTCCCAGATACATGTGGAATCCCCATGACAATCCGCGATGCATTTTTCAAAGGTTAGCCTTTCATCGTTCGAATTATCCGGGATTTTTTGTATCATTTCAAAGTACAATCCGGTATGATTGAAGGTTTTCGCATCCAGTTCCTGAAGGTGAACCGTATCCAGGACATAGGGCATGAGGATTTCCCCATCATAGTAATCAAGCGGTTTTCCCAGAAGGGTAAGCGTATCGTTGGTATCCGAAATAGAGAGGTTTTCAATGGTAACCAGGGAGACGGATCTGGTTTTTGGAGTAGAGAAAACTCCGACCGCATGGAAGGGAAGGGAAGCAGAACCCAATAAACCAACAGGCATCTGAGTGGTATTATCATCTTTTGTGATATTTACGAAAGGATCCGGATTGAACACGGTGATGATCATCACGTCATCCGTATCATTCCCGATCGTGCTTTCTCCCCCGGCCAGGGTAGCCAGGTATTGATCAGCACCTGCTCCTGTGCAGATCCCCGCCAGAGCGAGAAGAAAAACCAGTATGATACATCCAGCTTCCGGTTTGTGATTCATGGTATCTTCATTACGTCTTTATCGTGCTGAGTGTATTTGAATATTTGGAAAAACCAGGTAATTGGCCATCTCATAAAGGGGGTTGGATTGGTTGAGCAAGGAAAATAAATCTGTATCAGGAGGAGTATTTCGCGATCATCCCGGAAATGACAGGTGATAAAGTGGCAAGCCGCTCAGTAGCGACCATGAAGAGTAACTCCGGATCAGTCCGGAAATATGAATGGACCAGGACATTCCGCATCCCGACAATGTCCCTCCAGGGAATCTGGGGATACTCGGTAAGAATCTCATCAGGAATATGATGGACTGCTTCCCCGATGATCATGATCTGATCCCTGACTGCACTTATCGTCTTCTTATCCCGAGAAAATTCTTCAATTGTCATCCCTGCGATAAATTCATCTATTGATGAAATAGCTTCGTCAATATCATAGAGAAAGAGAACCCAGGTTCTCATATCTCCATCGCATCAGCAAGAATTGCTTCCCTGAGCTCTTCACGAATCGCCCGCCGGGGAACAACATCAACCGGCCGGCCGAAAAGATCCTCAAAGTAGAGTTTTAGACCGGACAGGTCAAGAAGATCAGCTCCGGGAGCAAAGTCCACCAGAATGTCAATATCACTGTCCTCACGGGCATCACCTCGGGCATGGGAGCCGAAGAGAGCAAGTGTATCCACATGGTATCGTTCCTTCACGACATCCAGTGAGTGATGGAGAGTGGATGATATATCCTTTGTTTGTATTGCTGTTGACATCATACCTCCCGATTGTATATCATAAAACCATCCCGAACTGCAGGCAGGATTTCTCTCCTGATTATATGAAACCCTCTCTTCATCTATCTTCCCATCTTCAGATGAACCATCCAGTACAATGGCATATGGAGATGATTGATGAAAACTAGCAGTCAGCTCCGAAGGGGTGGAATACAATCTCTCACATGCTTATTGCCCATTTATCATTATTTCTTCATTGGCACGAATTCAGAGAGAGTGGTGCTCCATCAGACGGCTTATCTAAATACGGATTCACCCCCCAGAGAACCACCCCAAAGGCCAGGGTGAACCGGGATACTGCCTGACAGATGCCAATGTCTTATTACCTAATCCCTGCCTGTTACTAGTATGAGACCGGGATTCATCTTTGCAGGAACCGGGCTGGTCCTGGTCCTGATTGTTCTCCTACTCCATAATCCCGGTCCCGTCACCCAGACGGGAAGCCCTCCCTCAGTCATGCTTGTCTATGCTTCTTCGGGCATCATGCCTCAGCTGCTCAACACCAGCCAGGTGGATGCCTGCATCGTCTGGGAATCGGTAGTCTCGACGACAACGCTGGGAAACATCGGAAAGGTGGCTGCCAGGGAGAAGGATATCCCTCCTTCCCACAAGTGGAAAGA
>CAZXRT010000387.1:0-2552 GCA_964642535.1 uncultured Methanospirillum sp. | reverse complement strand
TTACCACGTTAGATGCGCCGGTATTCTCCACTGTGAAGGTGACAAGACCTACATCACCAGTCATCAGGACTGATGGTTCAACCACGACATTGGTAACCGTGACCCTTCCAGCTGCATCAACAGTTTCATTGGATTCTACGGCTAATGTGGGCTGAATTGCAAGGATTACTGCCAGCAACAAAGTCAGTACAAGCCGATAGCAGGTAATTAATAACCCTGATTTTGTTTCTCTTCTCTTCAGTGATACCTGATAGCCTTCTCTGGTATAAGATGGAAAATTATTCCTGTATAACATTACACTCCTCTGTGTATTTCCGGATGTATGGTAATCCTGTTTAATTTCACGGTTTCAGTGGAATTGATCCAATCTGAAGGTCCTGTGTCGATGATTCAGCGGGTGGGGGGAATATTTTTTTGAACTATGTACATTGAACAGTACCATCTGTCCATCAGATTCAGTTCTGATTTAAGGACACTGAATCAGATATGAATGTTTCATTCTTTCGTGATAGGGCCTGATACGCCAAATCTTCTCTGATCTATCTTCCCGGGAGTGAATAAATAAACCTCTACCATGATATCCAATATTCAACCAACTGGTTGGAACGCGTACTTTTCTCATTCCTGTGCTGATCCAACAGACAACCAGGCATTTGGAGCTCTCTTTTATAGTTCACTGTCCCGTATGTAAATTCATGATGTCAGATTCCGATATGGCAAGAATACAATATCGCCGGGTGATCAGGATCACGATTCTGTCTTTGTTTTTTTGTTTTTTATGTGTAATACCAGCCTGGACCGATGTCCCTGTTGATACTGGTAATTCTTCAGTCATTATCCTGACGTTTACCGATTCTGACCCATATGAAATTGAACGGGTATCTCTCATGAAATCTGGTGAAATATATCCTGACGGGCAGTCACATCAGATGCAGAATGCGGAGTTTCATCATCAGTCCAAAGAACTGGTATGGAATCCCTGTAATGATAAGTCCTGTTCTGTCGTCTCACTTCCGTCATCAGGGGGAAAAACCGGCCGGGATGAACTCATTCTTGAGGTAACACTAGTACATCCCGGGATTCAGGCTGATTCCTGTTATGGAGATACCACCTGCGAGCGGTTGCAGGGGAAAACACGTACCATCAGTGGAATGCTTGAGGGTTTTTTCAAAACCGGAAAGGTCTATGAAGTATCTGTATCAAGTCTGAAACCGGGAATTGGTGAGTCTTTTACGGTCAGCGAGATTCAGAAGTAATTCATTTTTCCGGTAAGAGGATATCCTGATTATGCTAACAAATTTTTTTTGACGATAGAGAAAAAATGCGGACATTGTTTTTTTGGCTGATACAGGTTTTTTTGCACAATTCCCGGATAATCCGGGCCTGATGGGTGAACATGTACCGATTGGTGAGAGATAACAAATACCAATATCCATCAGGAGGATCCGTGGGCTGGTCCTTCCTGCATTGAACTATTCATACAGGAAATAAACTCTTCAATTGTAAAAAACCGTTCATCAGGATCTGCCTTCAGAGACCGGGTGATAACAATATCAAAACGAGATAAGGGAGGATTACTGGCTGAAGGAAGCCGATAGGAATTCTGCTGAATAGCCATGAATATCTCTCCAATTCCTGACTTTATGTAAGGAGGCTCTCCGCAGAGGAGTTCATAGAGTAGAACACCAAGCTGATAGATATCAGTCCGCTGGTCTCCATTCCCGTACATTTCCGGGGCCAGTTGTTCAGGCGTTGCATAATAGAGAGAGAAGCTTGTGTTTTTGGTCTCATCTGCCCGGTATAAAGATCGGGACAGGCCCCAGTCTGTCAGCTTAGCTCTCCCGTCATCAGTTAGCAGGACATTTCCTGGTTTGATATCCCGGTGGATAACTCCTTTTCCGTGTGCATACATAAGGGCGGAAGCAACATCCTGGATGATTGCAGATGCCCGTTCCGGTGAAAGAGGGTAGGTAATATCGCAAAGTGAGCGCCCCAGGAATTCCATCTCCACAAAGGGAACCGGGAAGATATTCAGATCATATACCTGAACGATGCATGGATGATGAAGATCTCTCCAGATTGTCATTTCATTGAAAAACGTTTTTCCACTCGTTTCATCGGGAGAAAATGGGATTTTTATCGCTACCTGTTTCTCATCAGTATTCCTTACTGCACGATATACTCTGGCGACTCCTCCGCTCCCTATGAGGGAGATTTCATGGTAACGGGAGAGAAGGGAATCAGGAAAAGATGAGGAGATCTGATTATTTATCCCTGAACCTGGGTGGGTAAGCGTCATTGCAGGATCAATCACCGGCTCTGCTGGATTTCGTCGTATGATCTGACCAGAAAGCAGAGCCACTACTGCTCCGGGAAGGAACATGACTGATATCGCGATTATCGTATTGGGGAGAGGAGGAAAAAAAGGAACTCTTCCCATGAGAATCAGGCTGATAGCGATGAAAACAAAGAGAATATGAATATAGTATAATGGAGGGACAGGACGGCCGGTACAGAGAGAAATACCCTGGATCATGGATGATAGGAACAGG
>CAZXRT010000386.1:0-2569 GCA_964642535.1 uncultured Methanospirillum sp. | reverse complement strand
CTATGCAGCGTATAACCAGATGAGGATATCGATATCAGAATACCTGCGAGTCCCGGCCACCATTTCTATAAATACTTCCGGGATCCACGCGGTCTCATGATTATCAAAGATATAGCCAGGACACCATACGCTGAAGTTGCAGACAAAACCCTGCTGTGCGAGCTCTTTCATCCCGAAGACTACCAGGGGAAGGTATCGAGCCGGTACAGCATCGCTCATGCCTGCCTGAAACCAGGGTTCGCATCTCTTCCCCATACCCTGACCCGATCATCAGAGGTCTATTACATTCTTGAAGGATCAGGCAGAATGCATGTAGGAGAGGAGACAGCAGACCTTCACCCTGGCCAGATGGTGTATATTCCCCCCGGAATGGCCCAGTATATCGAGAACACCGGAGAGGGTGAACTCAGGTTTCTTGCAATCGTTGACCCGTCCTGGACAGCTGAAGATGAGATCCTCGGACGCGTGGCCGAAGGCCGGACTGCAACCAGCGATCCTTTCCTTGAGGAAGCGATAAAGGAGGCGAAAACCGGCCTTGCTGAAGGAGGAATCCCTATCGGGTCAGTACTTGTCAGGGATGGGAAGATCATCGCACGAGGGCATAACCGCAGGGTACAGGATGAAAACCCGATGGTCCATGCAGAGATTGACTGTCTTATCCATGCAGGAAGAATCGGATCATACCATGATTGTACCCTGTACTCAACCCTGATGCCCTGCTATCTCTGTGCCGGAGCGGTGGTGCAGTTCGGGATCAGGGAGGTGATCGTCGGAGAAGCAGAGACGTTCTCCGGTGCAGAGGTATTCATGCGATCTCACGGGGTTAAGGTTGTCGTGGTCAATGACCGGCGGTGCATTGAGATGATGAGTGCCTTTATCAGGGACAACCCGGAGCTCTGGAACGAGGATATTGGAAAATAGAGTTATCGAATCCTTCGCATCAGGCAGTCCAGGGTGTTCTGCATCTCATGATGCTCACAGTGCCGGCGGGGAATGGACATCAGCCGTTCGTGGAATTTCTTCTCGAAATCGATGGTGTGGCCGGCAAGTGCCAGTTGAAATGATATCACCAGGAGAAGAAGCAGGAGAATATCACGAAAACTGAGCGTCAGGATCCCGCCAAGACGGTAATGAGAAGTGATCAGGTGCCGGATCAGATCCTCAAAACCTGCTACCTGCCCTATTGTGACAAGGATTACGATGATGATGGATCCCACGACTGTACAGGTGATCATGGACACAATCCACATCTTCAGGAATTTCCAGGCTATTGCGAGGATTGTCAGGATGATAAAGGCTATCAGAACCGGATCCTGCAGGATCTGATATACCGGAAATTCCATCCGTTACCATCACCCCATACCGGTATAAATGTTTTCTTCTGTATTCCAGATATCTACCCGGTTTTTCCCGGATTATCCCAACATATATATACATCGATGAAAGATTACCTGTATCATGTATCAGCAGGCGCTTTTTTTTTCCCGGTTTTTTGTCAGTCTGCATGCCTGTAAACATCCGGTTTTCTCTTTTCGCGGAGCATCTGCATGACCCGGTTCTGTCTGGGATTTGAACTGCACCAGCCATACCGGCTGAACAAGACATTTACCCCCGGACCGGGGACCGGAGTGGAGGACCATTGTGAACGGTACTTCGACCCGGTGAACAAGGAACTCCTTCTGCGGATCTGTGATAAATGCTACCATCCTGCCACCTCCATCATCCTTGACGAACTCGATGAAGGGTTTGCCTGTGCTTTTTCCATGTCAGGAGTATTGATTGAGCAGATGGAAAAGTGGGCTCCTGATACCCTGGAACTCTTTATTCAGGCAGCAAAGCATCCGAACGTGGAGATGATCTGCCAGACCTACTATCATAGTCTGTCCGGACTGTTCTGGGAGATGGATGAATTCAGGCACCAGGTTGCAATGCACCGGCAGCTGCTCAAAGATGTCTTCGGAGTCACACCACGGGTTTTTGAGAATACCGAGTTCATTCTCGACAACCGGATCGCAAAGACCGTGCGGGAGATGGGTTTTTCCGCCTGCTTCACAGAAGGAGTAGACCATATCCTCAGGTGGCGCAGCCCGAATTACCTGTACCGATGCCAGGATCTCCCGGTAATCATGAGGAATTTCAAGCTCTCTGATGATATCGCATTCAGGTTCACCTGCCGTGACTGGGAAGCCTGGCCACTAACGGCAGACAAGTATGCCCACTGGGTCAGCAATACTCCGGGAGACTTCATCCCGGTTTTCATTGATTACGAGACTCTTGGCGAGCATTACTGGGCGGATACCGGTATCCTTGAGTTTCTCCGGCATCTCGGTCCGGAGATGAAACATGCAGGGGTTGAGATGGTCAATCCGTCTGATATCACAAGCAGTCCTGTAAAAGATGAGTTCTCCATTCCGGTTCCCATCTCATGGGCAGATGCCGAGAAGGATGCTACGGCATGGATAGAAAACCGCAAACAGAAAAATGCCTTGCGGGCCGTGCAGCGTGCCCAGTCATTCCTTTGTGACGAGCAGATCTGGCGGTACCTGCAGATCAGTGATCATTTCTACTA
>CAZXRT010000385.1:0-2575 GCA_964642535.1 uncultured Methanospirillum sp. | reverse complement strand
GGAATCTCCTTTCTCTGTCGGGACCCCTTTAGAAACAAGGTTTAACCGGTCCAGCACGAGAATCCTCTCGCCTTTCTTCCCCTGCGTGGCAATAAACCTGATCTCACCGGTAAATTTGGTTTCCTGTTCACCCTTGCCGGTTACGATAACTCCGCTCTGTGAGATCGGCCCTGACAGATAGAACGTGCCGCCCTGTCCTGCCTGGGGATTGAACGGCACCGGGGAAGCTTGTGCCAGGCCGGCAGTTGAAGAAATCTTCACCGGTGTCGTCATTTTTACCGGTTCGGCTGCAAAGGCCATCCCGATACAGAGAATCAGGATTCCTATGATTACCAGTATGGAATATCTTTTTTTCACCACTACCACCTCAGCGGTATGTGGCGGTCTTATGAGATAATATATATAAGTATGCAAAGCGCGATCATTAGACCTTCTTCTTTCCCCTCGGTGCATGATCCCGTTTCAGCATCATCATCCTGAACGGGCTGGCTCCCTCATTGGCAGGGTCAGATGTATCAGGATGGGATGAGCAAAAAGACTGCAATAAGCAGGAGATACATCGCGATCGATATCGGGGGAATCAGGCGGACTGACCAGCGATGGATGAGATCAGCCCTCTGAGTATCATCAGACTCCGTGGCTTTCAGGATCAGAATCCCGCTTATCAGCACCATGACCAGGGTTCCGTACGTGATGACCATGAAGAGATCCAGAAATGTGGCATACGTCACTGACGGGATATTGTCTACAATTCGCCAGTGAATCATCACGACCGAGAGAAACATTGAAGAATTCAGGGCCAGCCGGGATGATATCCGCATAAAGAGTGATGAGAGGGAGACGATGAGGATAAGGATCACGGGAAGGAAGAACTTCAGGATCGTGGATGTGGTATTCCTCTTGATGTCATAGGCAAAGATGAAACGCGAATACGGCAGTTCACCCGGAATATAGGTGACTGACCTGGTATCTGTCCATAACCCACTGATCTCCCATCCGGGAAGGTTAGCATCAGGTCCGATGCCGTTTTCTGAGTAGTTTGTGGTAAAGATCATCTCCTGTTCATTGTGTAGTGCTGGTTCCAGATTGATTGCCAGGGTATGGGAATCAAACGGATATTTGAGGAGTTCCGGTTCAATCGTCAGGACGGCAATGATCCGGTATTCCTTCTCATCCGGGGTGTCTTTGACAAGGGAAGTCGAGGTGATCATCCCGTTCATCAGTTCAAGGTCACTGAGGGAGATGGTCTCATTCGAGGTGAGATGCAGGTAGAAGTCGATCCCGACGGTTCCTGCATTGATATCGACGCGGTTAAAATCGACTACATACACGGTGACGAGGACATTTCGGGGAGAGGGAGAACCTGCCGTTTCAGACCCGGGATCTGATGTTTCACCACAGACCGTCCAGATACAGAGCAGAAGAGAGAGTAGGATGATTACAGAAATATTCAGGCCTTGCATGATGGTAGGACAGTCAGAACCTGCTGCCGGCTTTGTGATGACGGCATTTGGAATGATACCACCTGATGAGAAGTAGGTGGTAGAAGGATATGAACTCATCCGGTCCTGGTTGGGGTGGGTCGATCTCTGAGTTCATCCCGATACCGCTCTTTCAACGAATTAGAAAGGATCCGAATCCATCATTTAGAATGGATGATTCTCCGAAAACCGGTATCCCCCCCGGGGCACTGCGATCTCAAACCGTGCTCCTTCTCCCTCTGTCCCTGTTTCACTGATGGTGATACCGGTAATATCCAGGATCTCACGGGAGAGGTTCAGTCCGAATCCGGTATGCTTGAAGTATTCCCTGCGAAATATCGCTTCTTTATACTTTTCCGGGATCCCGACTCCGTCATCGCTGCAGATGATCACAAACCCGGGTTTCCTCATCTCACCTGAGAACCGGACCTTCGTTATCTTCTCTCCATATCGCCTGGAATTATCAATCAGGTTATGAAACACCTTCTCAAGAAGAGGGTCGGCAAATACCTGGAGGCTGCCTGTATCCACCTCCAGTTGAATTCGGCCAAGATCAAGGCTGCGGGCTGCTCTCCTGATGGTATCCCCGACATCCTGCCAGGCAGGAGATCGGACTCCGATATCCTGGTAATCACTGGTAAATGCCATCTGGCGTTCAATATTTCTGGCAAACATATTTGCCCGCGTAAGGTGGTCCCTGGCAGGGGGAGGCAGCTCCTCTTCCAGTGCCGAATCAAGTGAGAAGAACAATCCCTGGAGCTGATTGACAATATCGTGCCTGGTGATGCTTGATAAGAGGTTGAGTTTTTTATTGGCCAGAGTGATGGCATCCTTCACGAGTTTACGTTCAGTAATATCGGTACTGACAACCAGGATGCCCAGAATGGTTCCGTTTTCATCGCGAAGAGGGACTTTATCCGTCTGCACCCACAGATGCTCTCCCTCAGCGGTTATGAGTCGTTCGATCACCCCGAACTTTGCCTTTCCGGTGCTGATAACCTCGAGGTCCTCGGCATAGTGCCGATCTTTCAGACCCGGAAAGATCTCGGAGAACACTTTGCCTTCGATCTCCTCTTCCGGTTTTCCAAAAACAC
>CAZXRT010000384.1:0-2577 GCA_964642535.1 uncultured Methanospirillum sp. | reverse complement strand
TCTTCCATCGCAGAGAAATATCCGGAATTTGTGTTTATTGCCGCGATGATGATTGCATTCCTGTATGCCATGTTTGCTGATCTCGTTGGTCTGTCCGGTATCATCGGGGCATTTCTTGCAGGGGTTTCAATGGAGAGTATCGGTCTGAAAAAGAGCCACGATCTCAAGGAGGGAGCAGAATACCTGCAGATCATCTTTGCATCGATTTTTTTTGTCTCCCTTGGTGTTCTCGTCGACATTCACGAATTGACCGGTGGAGCGCTCATATTCCTGGTGGTACTCACGATCCTTGGAATCATCACAAAAGTTATCGGATGCGGATTGCCTGCTAGAATGCTTGGATTCTGTTCAAAGGACTCGCTCATCATCGGATTCGGGATGGCCCCCCGCGGTGAGGTTGCGATGATTGTAGCACTCATCGGGCTTTCGGGAGGGATCATCGGACAGGACATTTATGTCTCGATTGTCTTCATGAGTCTTCTGACCACTATCATTACCCCCCTTATTTACCGGAACTGGTTTTACCGTGACCAGTCTGGTTCCTGTTCCTCCTGATCCTAAAGCTTTCTGCATCTTTTTTCGAACCTATTACTAACCTCAGGGGCTGATATATACCCAATGGCAATCCATCCGATCGAGTTCAGGTACGGAACGCCTGAAATGAAGGCTGTCTGGACCGAAGAACACCGTTTTCTTCGGATAATAGATGCAGAAGTAGCCCTTGCCCGGGCAGAAGCAGAATGCGGGATGATCCCCGGAGAAGCAGCAGAGGAGATCGCCTCCCATGCCCACTCTGCCAGCCTGGACCGGGCGAAGGAGATTGAGGACGAGATCCATCACGACATGATGTCGATCGTCCGGGCAGTCTCTGAGGTTTGTGGTGAATCAGGAAGGTGGGTGCATTACGGAGCAACTTCCAACGACATTCTGGATACTGCAACCGGCCTGCAGCTCAGGGATGCATTGGATCTTCTGGACAAAAAACTCCGGCTGCTCCTCTCAGCACTCCTGACCCGTTCATTGGAAACCAGGAATCTCGTCTGTATGGGGCGGACACATGGGCAGCACGGGGTTCCGACGACGTATGGACTGAGGTTTGCCATTTGGGCAAGCGAAGCAGGCCGGCATATTGAACGACTCGAACAACTGAAACCCAGGGTCTGTGTCGGTCAGATGACCGGTGCTGTCGGAACCCAGGCCGCCATGGGCAGGATGGGGATCGAGGTCCAGGAGAGGATGATGCTGCATCTGGGGATCAGCAGCGTTGATGTATCCAACCAGGTGATTCAGCGGGACCGGTATGCCGAGTACTTCTGCTTCCTTGCCAATCTGGCAACCACGCTTGATAAAATCGGAGTTGAGATCAGATCCATGCAGCGGACGGAGATCGGTGAGGTCGAAGAAGCATTCGGAGCAAAACAGGTCGGTTCGTCCACCATGCCTCATAAACGCAATCCCATCCGGAGTGAGCAGATATGCGGCCTTGCCAGGATTATCAGATCTGCAGTGGAACCGGCATTTCAGAATAACACTCTCTGGGATGAACGTGACCTGACGAACTCCTCGCCTGAGCGGATTCTCTTTCCTGAGGCGACGATCCTCTGTGATCATATTCTCCGGCTCATGACAACTGTTATTGAAGGGTTGGTCTTAAAACCTGAGCGGATCCGTGAGAATCTGATGATGCTTCAGGGGATCAATATGGCTGAGTCAGTGATGATAGAACTGACCCGGCGCGGGATGCCGCGGCAGGAAGCCCATGAGGTGATCAGGGTACGGAGTATGGAGGCTCTCGCAACCAAGCGCCCGCTGGCAGATCTTCTGGCTGAAACTGTGGAAGTGACGGGTATCATCTCTCCCGGTGAGATTGAAAAACTGTTAGAGCCGGATAATTACCTGGGGACATCTGTTATGCAGGTAGAGCGGGTTGCAGCAAAGCTTCAGCCTCTCTGCCCCTGAATGTCCCAAAAAAGTTTTTTATTCAAACACGCCGATGAATATCGATCCATACCGCTCAAACTGGAAATCTGTTCGTTCTATCGGTTCTGTCACGAATTTCCAGGTTGTTTTCGGAGAGAGGTAATCGATGGAGGCATACGCATTTCCAATCTGATCTCCATCTGCGTTATAGAGATTGAACGTTATCACGACAAGATCGATTGTCCTGTCATCCAGGTTTTTTATCTCCCCTTTGATGACTGCTTTTGACTTGGAATACCGTTCGATATACGTCTTGATGATTGAGAGATTTGCTCCTGAATCTGCAGAACTTCTGATATATCCGTAAGGCCTTTTCAGATACAGGGTCATGGAGTCATCGACCCGCTCTTTCTGAACCGAAGCCTGGGTCTGGTACTGAACCGCATCATAGATGGGTACGACATCGTCTGAAAGCGTATGAGATGATGAATCGGGAATAATCTCTGCTGGAATGGCTGATGAAAGGAGAAGGATTCCAAGGCCGCATATCATGGTCAGCCAGAGAATACCCGGCTTCGAATGGCCGTTCATAGCAAAGAATCAGCATCTGATAAGAAAAGAATTGCGAAACCGGTCCGGTCCTGCCGGACCTCTCTG
>CAZXRT010000383.1:0-2590 GCA_964642535.1 uncultured Methanospirillum sp. | reverse complement strand
CCTGATGATATCACGAGGCATCAGAACCTCACGATCCCGGCCCTTCCCAGCAGTCAGAGAACTCACGGTCTAACAGGGCACAGACACAGACCGTCCGATCTGCGAGATAGACCGTTCTGAACGCAGCACAGTCCCGGCCGTGGCAGGGGATCAGGAGATGACCGGTGGAAAGAAAGGGGCAGATCTTCTGCCCCATCCCCCCGTCATCCTCATCGATCATCCCGGTCCCCCGGCCCGCAGTCAGTGCGGGGAAGAACAGCCACCGGCCGTGAGAGGTTCCAGACCCAGGAATGAGACTTTTTTGAGGTGGAATCTCCCCACCGGGCATACATCCGCTTCATCACCTTCGTGATCACCTGCCGCTGGTAGTCCCGATCTTCGATGGCAAGCCGCGGGTAGCGGTCCGGATATGCCGACAACTCGGTTTCGATCCCGGACCGGGTCACATACACGCTGTTCGGCCGTTTCACGGCAGCAACCGCGGCAAGCACCTCCTGCTTCATCTGCGATGTGACAGCAATCATACCGGGTTTCATGCCGGCACCTCCGGAACCAGACCTCCGGCAAGCACCCGGTACCGGTGCCAGTCTCCTGACCGCAGGAGCCAGAGCTGGATCATCCCGGGAACAAGACCCTCACCCGAGAGCCGGGCAAGATCCCGGACCAGGTCTGTCCATTCAGACACCCCGGCGGACCGCGTCCGTCTCACGACAACAAAGAGGATCAGATCGCCCTTCCAGGCAACCAGGTCAAACCTCTCTCTCCGGGCTGTCCGAAGAACAGAGAACCCGTCTCTTCTGAGACGATAGGATGCCAGGGCTGGTGCTGCCCGGGCATGATGACTGCTGTCAGCAGGTATCATCTGCCCCTCCCTGACCAGTTTGTGCTGCATGGAAAGAGAAACTCTCGTTCCAATGACTGTGCAGTCGTCTGCAGGATCCGGTTCGCTGAGCGTGAAAGCCCGCCAGGTCTGCCCAATTTAGGCACCGCTGACGGAGAAAGGTACAAAAACCCGAACTATCAAATACATCCCGTAACCCCGCCTTCATTCCCGTACCGCCACGTGTGAGAATTGATGTGCGGGGCCTCTTGCCTTTTATATTACGCATGGTAGCCCTCTCGATTGTGTTGTGTTTTTAGAGAAACCTCCAGTCCGGCACTGCCGGTCCGGTTGTATCAAGCCGTATCAGTGGTGATGACACCGGCACCGTCTGTACCGCGATGATATCACCAGAGAGTCGGGCTATTCTATACGTCAGAGTAAATAGATATAAGTGCACCGAAATCAGGCTGGAGTGACGTTTAAAATGCCTCAAAAGAGTTAATTGATAGGAGTTACAGGATGTTTTCCTATCCTTTCGAACTACTGGAACATGGGGCGAGGGTCCGGGGGAGTATATATATCATGCCCCCATGCGGGTGTCAGAATTCCTACCGATATACAAAGTTGAGGGGAAAAAACTGAAGATCCGGGCTCCTGGCTGCCGGCCAGGATCTTCCGCCCGGCAGGGAGGAGCGTGTGTAACCGGGTCTGGCGATACCCTGCAGGATATCAGGCCGAAGGAGTTCTGGGATCGGGAAGGGGTCCCGGTCCGTGTGACTGTTGTGGGGACAAGCGGGTACACCACCAGGAGCGGGTGAATCACTCCCAGGCCCCCTCCGGAGAGAAGAGAAAGATCTGCAAGCGGTGTTATTACCGTACCGTGCAGACTGAAGCGGGATCGAACCGGGCACTTCCCGGTCTGCTGAATCGTGCCGGGATGGTCAGGACGAATGTGGTTCCCGGCCGGTGCCCGGGTCTGCCATGGAAAAAAGGCAATCTGGCGGGACGAGGAAGCGGGAGTGACTGAACAACCAGAGCAGAGCACTGAGGACTGATACCAGGCCGAGGAACGATAATGGGATGAGTCCGACCCTTTCCCCTCTGATTCTTCGGCGTCGCGGGAGCCTCCCGAGAGAAATATTCAACCAGCGGCAGGCCTCTGGAAGAGCCGAAGCAAAGAGGAGTGACGGGGTGCGAGCCGAGCCTTTGGCGTCCGCCAGGGCGATGGTGAGGTCCCCCTCTTCGGCCTGGTAGAGGGGGACCGGCGAAAGCCCGGGAGTGTCGGTTGCAGGGGCCAAGTATTCGGAAGAATGCTCGTAGAGTTACTTTCTAAAAAAGGTCATGAGAGTCCGTGCACCATTAGAGGCCCGCACGATCTACAATGACATCTGCAACCTGAGTGGCACTCAGGAACGGGAAGTCAGAAGCTTTGAGAAGGGTCCCGGCTTGCCCGGCAGTCATTTTCACATCTCCTACCTGGCAGGTGGTGTCAGCTCCGGCAGGAAAAGCTGCGATGAGTTTTTCGGGGGTATCAATCGGGAACGTTGCTCCGGCTAATGCCCCGGATATCTGTGCGTGGATTTGTTCTTTGATTGATGTCATTTTCTTACTCCTTGATCAGAGATGAAATTTCACCGACTGCTTTTGCGATAGAACAATCAGGGCTGTGAGTGCTGCATCCAAAGCATGCATTCTTGAGATGAGCAATGGATTCCTCGGCCTTTTCTTTTGTCACTTCAGTTTCGGTACATTTCCATAGGGGCATGT
>CAZXRT010000382.1:0-2596 GCA_964642535.1 uncultured Methanospirillum sp. | reverse complement strand
TATGCAATCCTATCCTTCCTGGCTCTTTCATATCTCTGCTCTCTTCCTGATCATCATGTTCTCTGGTTGTGTTGCAGGCATGGATATGCCTCCTGCCGGAGATCTCCCGGAAGAATCCCTGTCAAATGAGACGGTTCAGGAACCGTTTTCGGGCATCACTGGATCAGATGTCCGGGTGAACGCATCTGATATCCACGCACAGGATGCTTTGATGATACGCAGTCATTCCCCCCTTGAGGCTGACTCTTTTGCTTCATCCGGGCGAGAATATCCATCTGATCGTCTCATCGTAAAATATACATCTGAATCTATCCGGGCCGAATCATTTGATGAGGTCAGACAGGATCTCCACTCCCATGCGCAATCTGAAACAATCTCTGATTTCACTGATGCCGGTCTGCCTGGTCTTGAGATTCTGAAGATCCCTGATGGAAATCTATCTCATGCATTATCGGTGTATCAGCAGGACCCGAATGTTGAGTATGTGGAACCTGATTACATCATTGAGACGAATATTTCTCCTGTTGAATCCCCATTTGAGGTTTTTCCAGAGACGGTCCCCAATGATCCCTCGTATAGTCTCCTCTGGGGTCTTCACAATACCGGGCAGTCGGGAGGAAACCCGGATGCTGATATTGATGCCCCGGAAGCATGGGATCTCAGCACTGGTTCTGACAATGTGATCATTGCAGTTGTTGACAGCGGGGTGGATTATGCCCACCAGGACCTTGCAGCAAACATCTGGGTGAATGTTCTCGATCCCGTTGATGGTATCGATAATGACGGGAATGGGTATATCGATGATTACCATGGATGGGATTTTTTTAATTCTGACAATGATCCCTTTGATGATAATGGTCATGGCACCCACTGTGCCGGAACGATAGCTGCTGTTGGAAATAACGGGATCGGAGTCACCGGAGTGAACTGGAAAGCGAAAATCATGCCGTTAAAGTTCCTCAATGCAGCAGGAAGCGGATATACTTCAGGGGCGGTGTCCGCAATCCTGTATGCAAATAAGATGGGTGCAAAGGTCATATCCAATTCATGGGGGGGATCTTCAAGGAGCCAGGCCCTGAAAGATGCAATCGATGCCTCTTCTGCAGTGGTGGTGTGTGCAGCGGGAAATGGCGGAAGTGATGGAACAGGGGATGATAATGATGTATCCCCGCATTATCCGTCTTCTTTAGAATCAGATCAGATCATCTCCGTTGCATCCCTCACCCGGAGTGATGACCTGGCTTCATACTCGAATTATGGGGTCCATTCAGTGGATATCGGGGCACCAGGGTCGGAAATATACAGTACCTATCCGGGAAGCGGGTACCGGTACATGTCAGGAACTTCGATGGCGACTCCCTATGTATCCGGTGTTGCTGCTCTCCTTCTGGGGAAAGAACCATCTTTGTCAAATACTGCCGCTATCAACAGAATTCTGAGTTCAAGCGATTCTGTTGTTTCCCTGGCTGGGATGTGTGTTTCCGGAGGGAGAGTTAATGCATATCGTGCTCTGATTGGGGAATCTGCCTCTCCTACTGTCAGCCCTACTGTGGTTCCGACTGTATCTCCCACAGTAAGTCCCACGGTATTACCTACATCTTCTCCAACTGCCGTTCCTACAGTAGTGCCCACAGTCTCTCCCACAATAAGTCCGACGATATTACCTACATCTTCTCCAACGGTCAGCCCTACTGTGGTTCCGACTGTATCTCCCACAGTAAGTCCCACGGCATTACCCAGTTCTTCACCTACTGTCAACCCTACATTGGTTCCGACTGTTTCTCCCACAGTAAGTCCCACGGTATTACCCAGTTCTTCTCCTACGGTCAGCCCTACGGTAGTGCCCACAGTCTCTCCCACAGTAAGTCCAACTGTGACTCCTACTATTTCTCCTACGATGAGTCCGACTGTAACTCAGACACCAGTTCAGACTCCTGCTCCAGGAAGATTAATGGCATTATTTACTGCTGACCCGGTAACAGGACCTGCACCACTCACCATCCGGTTTACCGATCACTCGAATGGAAACCCGGAGTTCTGGTTCTGGTACTTTAATGATGGTACCTTCTCTTCCCGTCAAAGCCCGGTAAAAACGTACAAAACTCCGGGAACCTACTCAGTTCTGCTGCTCGTCAGGAATAATGAGTCATCTGATTTTACTGTGGCCCAGGATCTGGTTCATGTGACCGGATTATAACTGGACAACTGATTTCCCCTGTCCTCTTTTTTTTACCGGTTCGAACCAGTTACTGATTTTCTTTGATTTATTACGATAGTATAACTGCTGAAGAACCAGCACATCGGATCACAAGGAACCGGTCGATCCGAATCACTACTCAGCTTCCGGTTATTCGGGCATCAAGGGAAAAAGTTGCCTTTCCTCCCACTGCTGCCCAGAATACAGTGGTTTCCAAGTCTTTTATCTGGAAAATATCGTAGGACGAAATCTCTGGATACCACGCTTTCCCATATGGGAATGAATGTTCTCTGATGCCTGATAATAAACCATTAATATTAATGGTTAGCCAGAATCAGGGGTATTTCATCCTGGATGGAGAAACCGGGCTCGGTTTGTTCACTTCAGGTTGACACTAAT
>CAZXRT010000381.1:0-2616 GCA_964642535.1 uncultured Methanospirillum sp. | reverse complement strand
CCGGTGGGATACAGAGTTGCAGACTGGTCAAATCCGACGAGAAGCAGTCCAAGCGATGCAAGGATAATCAGGCCGGATCCGAAGAGGGTGATCACCTCCCTGAGCTTATCGCTTTTTACGAATCCATGGATTATAGCGATAAGAATTGGGAAAATGATCAGGAATACAAGCAATTCCAGAGGGATCATTGAATAGGGGTAGGTATTGATCATTATTAATCATTATCAATCTGCGCGGAGGCGATAAGCCGGACAAGAGTGACAATTATATCAGAGGAATACTACCGCACTATTCCGACGCGACTATCAGGGCCTTTAGGGGATTGTCAGCGAATCTGTTCCCGATCGTGACGGGCATCAAGTATCAGGGTTATGGCGATCCAGCCATCGCAGTCCCTGGTAAAGTACCGGTTCTCACCCGTTCTCAGTCTCTCCATCTCCCTGACGGACATGGTCGTGATATGGGAATATCCGCATTTCCCGGCTATCTCCAGAAGAGATCCGGGTGAATACCTGATCGGGGGAGGGCAGGAGCAGGCCTTTTGGATCGCAGAGAAGACATGGTCCGCTATCCGGCTTCTTTCAGGGTCTGTCATCTCTGCCGGGAGGAGATACTCGATGATGAATTCTCCCCTATTTTGAGATAGTATCTCGATGAGTGAGGCAAGCCATCCATCATCCATGAAATAGGTGATTCCTTCCAGGATTACCAGGATCCGGAAAGACGGGCCGGGCAGAATGCGGGTGATATTTTCAATGCAGGATATGTCAGCAGTTATACACCTGATATGTGGTGCCACATCGGGTGCAATCATCCGGTAGAGATCTTCTTTCTCTTCCATCCCGGCCATGTCGACCTCAATGACCTGTATTTTCCCGTCTGGTACTTCAAGAAGATCAAGTGCGAGGGGAGACCATCCGGCAGCAGGGATAAGGATGCAGACCGGGTCATCAGTGGTGGAGAGAAACGAGAGTGCAAGATGCCGGATTGCTGCTTTCCGATTCGCAATAACCTCCCCGTACCAGGGGCACCATGATTCGCATAAGGGGATGAGGTCACGGGCGGCAGAGAGGTCGAGGGAATCTGCGAATTTTTGTGCCCTTCCTGAGAATGCCGGATATCCCCAGTGCATGACCAGGGCAGCAGTGGCGTGGAGGGGAACCGGGCGTCCGGTCATCACTGCGGCACCGGTACCGGCTCTCCCACCGGGTTTACTCTACCTGACGTGACATTCCAGTCAACAAATGCGATGACCTGTCCGGGATCGGAGATCTGATAGACTTTTTGACCATCCCGGTATACTCCGCTGACTGAACTGGTATAATCAATCTCTCCTTTTTCTCCCGCCGTGTTTGCGATCACCAGGGGAACCGGGATAGTCCTTGTCACATCGGCCCAGTATTCATCCGGGCCCATGGACGGGTCCGGGTGCCATGCGGCGGAGGAGAGCATGATGTCCACATGCTCGTTCAGATACCTGCTTGTGATATCTGGGTTTACCACATCTGCACAGATAAAATAGCCGATGTTCAGGTTATCAACTGTCAGGGTGGTCGTATTGCCCGGTGTTGCCCATCCTTCGAGTGTTCCGGGGATGATCTCTCTCTTCTGGTGGACTCCTGATATGTTTCCTTCCCTGTCAATGAGTGCAACGGCATTGTGGTATGTATCTCCGGTCCGCTGAGGGAATCCGATGAAAAGAGTTATCGTGTCATTTTTTGCAATTTCCCCAAGGCTTTGCAGCCATGAAGAAGGAAAGGCAACCAGCTGGTTTGGCCGGACAGTAGTGGTAAACTCATACCCGCTTTCTGCCAGTTCAGGGGTGATGAACCAGTCTGCTCCGTGCTTCGTTGCGATAGTTATCGCATCCTCGATGGTCGCATGGTTAGCATTGAAATTTCCTTCCTCCGGCTCCATCTGAAAGATTGCAATCCTGATGATGGGATTATTGTCAGGATAAATGTCTGCCGCTGTTGCTATGACCGTAAGGTGGAGAATGATCAGAATGAAGATGATCCTCTTCATCCGGCTGTATTCCTCCCGGATGGAATGACTGGTCCCGTTCATTAAAACCGGTGATATCTGCGACCGCTTCGATTGATTCAGATCTTATCGTTAGGCTGCAGGGCATCAGATACTTTCCGGTACCGGCCTTCCCCCTTCTGACAAATCCGGACAGGTATATACTCCTGATATAATACTCATCAGCAAGAAATATGATGGTATGATAGAAACCGGCAGATCGCCTCACCTGTACCTCTATGTCCTTGATTCGATGGCTGACTGGGAGGCAGGATATCTCGTGTCCGAACTCGGGTCAGGCCGGTTTTTCATCAATCCGGAGCAGCGGTATACGCTCCGTCTCTGTGGTCTCTCAAGAGAGCCGGTTACCACCATGGGGGGCATGCGTCTCACTCCGGATCTCATCCTCGATGAGATCGAACCTGCAGCGGGTGATGTTCTCCTCCTGCCGGGAGGCGATACCTGGATGACTCCCAATCATCAGCCGGTGTTCCCGGTTGTCAGCCGCTTTCTGGAGAAGGGGATCGTGGTCGGAGCCATCTGCGGGGCAACGATGGGCCTTGCGCAGGCCGGGTTTCTGAATGAACGGTCGCA
>CAZXRT010000380.1:0-2621 GCA_964642535.1 uncultured Methanospirillum sp. | reverse complement strand
CTGTCAGGTGATGATAAAACGCTCATTATTCTGACGACAGAAGAATCAGGCAGGATCTGAAAGAAGAACATGGCAGCACTCATCTCCGGTGACCGACCGCCCCGCCTCCGGGTGGATCGGGACCGGATCGTGGTTACCGGGGGGAACGGAGTGCGAACTGAGACCATCACGGTCATGAATGACGGGGGAGGGGTTCTCAAGGGAACTGCGCTGTGTGATGTCCATTGGATTTCTATCCCCTCACTCCGGTTTGATACCCCTTTTGTCCTTCCGTTAAAAATTGAGATATCGCCCGCAAAGGTAACGCCTGGATCACCGGTACAGGGGATGGTCACCCTGGTAACTAACGGTGGATCGGCTCGAATTGCCGTCGAATGTACCTCCCATCCGGCACCGGCCCCTAAACTGACGCTTGATGACCGGAACATCCAGTTCTGTAACCTGCGCAGGGGCGAGAAGATATCCTTTGACCTTACCCTGAGAAACAGCGGGAGCGGGGTTTTACAGGGAACGATTGAGTCTGAATCAGACTGGATAGAGGTGAAAACAAAGACCCTGTGGACAAAAGAGATCCAGGTCGTTCCGATCATCATCCATACCGGTGCAGCTCCGAACGCCAGTCATCCGGTGGGAAAAATCAGGGTCCGGAGTTCAGGCGGTGACCTGAATGTGACCATTCCGATCCATTTCCGGGGAGGGGGCGGACCCCGGCTGAGGATTGATCCACCCCGGATCCGGTGCTCCTGGGAGATCAGGGGGACCATTGAGACTTCACTCATTATTCACAACGAGGGAGAGGGCATGCTCCGGGGGACGATTCCCTCCCCGGTTCCCTGGCTGAAATTCGTCCCATCCATCTTTCCGGTTGAGAAAAAAGCAAAAATCCTCCTGAAGATTGATACCCGCCACCTTCCGGCCCAGGGAACCCTGAGCATCCCGGTCCCGGTTATCACGAATGCAGGACGCGACACCCTGATCGTTGAGGTGACCGCAACGAAGCGTTCCACGGTCCTGCCCCCCACACGCAAGGCCCGCCCTGCCCGGTACCAGTACCGCAGCCGCCTTATTGCATACGGACCTTCCGGGCAGGCCTGTGTCCTGATCTCGACAGGAAGGTCAGGGGGAGAAGGAGAGATATTCCAGATCTCCGGGATGCCGGACAGGTGTGCAAAGATATTCCATCCACACCGCCGGACCGGAGAGATGGAAGAGAAACTCAGGGTCATGATTGCCAATCCCCCGGCTCAGGATCTGCTCTTCAGCCTCGCCTGGCCACTCAGTCTTCTGACCGATATTCCTGCGGGAGGGCGGGTGATCGGGTATACCATGAGACTCCTTCCTGAAAATGAGTTCAAACCTGCCCATTTCTGGTATGATGAACCAGGACCCCGCAGCAGGGAAGGAATGAATCACCGTTATTCCCTCGCATGCAGTCTCTCCCGGATCATTGCCGGGATTCACCAGGCAGGCCATGTTATCGGGGATCTCAGGGAGAACAATATCCTGATGAATCAGGCAGGCCATATGGTCCTGATTGACACTGATTCATTTCAGATCAGATGCAGAAATGAAGGGAAAACCTTCTGGAGCAAAGTCGGAACCGGTGAATATCTCCCCCCCGAACATCTGGATGGATCCTTCTCCCGGGATGGGTGTGATCGCAGGCCAGGGGATCATTTCGCCCTTGCGATCCTGATATTCCGGTTCCTGATGGATGGGGTGCATCCGTTTCAGGCGAAAGGACCGCTTGTGCGGGATGCACCTGCCACAACTGACAAGATCCTGCTTGGCCATTTCTCCTACGAATCCCGCCTTGCTGGTATCTCTCCACCTGATTATGCTCCTCCATATGACCCGCTTCCCGGGGAGATCCGCAATCTTTTCAGGAAGGCGTTTGTTGCCGGTCATAAGCAGCCATCTGTCAGACCTGATGCGCTATCATGGGAGAAAACCCTGCACCCGTTTACCTGCCAGCGAAGAGAAGAGCCAGCACCGGCAAGGGCGGAGCAGCCCGCACCAAAAGAGGAGCCTGAGGATCAGGATACCCTGACCGATGAGGCTCACTGCCAGATCATGCTCGGCGAGCGTCTCTTCAGAACCGTGGCAGGGACCGTGTATCGCTGTTCACGAAAAGGGGTCCAGGTCCTGCTCATTGACAAGGAGAGATTCCTCATAGGTGCGAGTGAGTTTTCCGCTATATCCACAGAGTCCCTGCCTCCTTCGCTGGTGATCCCCACAGGCCGGGTATTTATCAGGAAAACAAGTCCGGTTGGCTGGCTTATTCCGGCAATCGATCCGGATCGGTTCGTTCCCTGGCATGTCATCGCTGACCCGGAGAGCCGCGAAAAGAAGGGCAGGAAGTCCTTCTCCTTCCGCCACCGGATCGCATGTTCAAGAAACCTTGCCGCTGCCCTGGTATCAGCCCGGCTTCTGAGCATTCCTGCCCGGACCCTTGCTGAACGTATGGTCTTTGTGAGCCCGGACTGTTCGGTCAGGATTCTCTGTATCCCGGGATGTTTCAGGCCTGAAAAAGATCCAGAAAAGAAAGAGATTGTGTCATCACTCTCCATCCTGATATTCAGAATGCTGATGGATGGCTATCATCCATTCCATGCAACCGG
>CAZXRT010000379.1:0-2626 GCA_964642535.1 uncultured Methanospirillum sp. | reverse complement strand
ACCGGGATATTACTGCCAAGGAACAGTGGATACGGTTTACCACCCTTGGATGTTGCCGTGAAGTGGGAAGGGCTGCATTTCTTCTTTCAACCCCTGAAAGTCGTGTACTCATTGATTGTGGTGAAAATCCGGGAAATTCTACCGCAACTCCTTATTTGTATATCCCTGAGATTCACCCGCTTTCCCAGCTCGATGCCGTGGTTCTGACCCACGCCCACCTCGATCACTGTGCATACATTCCCCTTTTGTATAAATACGGATATACCGGTCCGGTCTATTCAACTCCGCCAACCCGTGATCTGGCAGCAATGCTGCAGCTGGATTACCTGGAGGTGATGAACAAGGAAGGAAACACCATTCCATATTCATCCAAAGAAGTGCAGGAGTACATCAAGCATTCCATTGTTATCAATTATGGATGTGTGACCGATATTGCTCCTGATATCAAGTTGACCTTCCATAATGCAGGACATATCCTGGGTTCAGCAATTGCTCATTTCCATATCGGAGACGGCCTGTACAATATTGCATTTACCGGTGATCTCCATTACGGGAAAAGCAGGCTCTTTAATGCGGCAACAAATCACTTTCCCCGTCTTGAAGCCCTTTTGATGGAATCCACCTATGGAGGAGCAGGTGACATGCAGCCGTCCCGTGCTGACGCGGAAGAGAAATTATACCGGATTTTAGGTGAAGTGATCAGTCGTGGCGGCAAGGTTATCATCCCTGCCTTTTCAGTGGGCAGGTCACAGGAAGTGATGCTTGCCATTGAAGAAGGTCTTCGCCTCCAGAAACTTCCAAAGATGAAGGTCTATCTTGACGGGATGATCAAGGAAGCAACCGCCATTCATACTACCTATCCGGAATATCTCAATTCTGATCTTCGTAACCTGATCTTCAAAGAGGGACTGAACCCATTCCTATCAGAATGCTTTGAACAGGTTGATTCGCCTGAGAAACGGGAAAAAGTAATTACCGGCGACCCGTGTGTCATCATTACTACCAGTGGGATGCTCAATGGCGGGCCGGTCATGGAATACCTGCGATCTCTGGGGGCTGATGAACGAAGCGCTCTGATTTTTGTGGGATACCAGGCTGACGGGACTCTGGGACGGCGTATCCAGAAAGGGTGGCGGGAGATTCCGATAGGAAACCGGGAAACTCTTGTTATAAATCTCGAATGTTTCACGGTAGACGGTTTTTCCGGGCACTCTGACAGAAGACAACTGATGAACTTTGTCTCCCATATGCAGCCTAAGCCGGAGAAAATCTTTACGATTCATGGGGAAGAGAGCAAAACACTGGATCTTGCAAGTTCAATCTACAAAAAATATCATATCCAGACCCTTTCTCCGATGAATCTTGAAACGTACCGGCTGATCTGATCATATGGACCGATCCCCCCTGTTTTTTTCATCTGTCTATTCGGGCATCTTTATTCTGATGGCCCTCTCAAACGCTGTCATCCCGATCATGCCTGCTCTTGAAAGCGAGCTGTACATACAGGCACTGATATTTTCTGCATACTTCTTCGGAGCGATGATCACCACTTTTCCGGCAGGTCTGATCAGTGACCGGATAGGACAGATTCCGGTGATCATAACGGGTCTTGCTCTCACAACCATTACGGGGTCCTTTCTTCTTTTGGCATCAGATTCTCTGATGTTCATTTTCCTTCGGTTTCTTGAAGGGATCGGGGCCGGATTGTTTGTCGCAGCATCTCTTTCATGGATAAATTACCAGGCCGACCATGCCCGGTTATCGGGGTATTTTATGGCTACCATGAATCTTGGTCTTCTAGCAGGGTTGATTGCCGGAGGATGGATCACAGAACTGACACGGGATCTGTCTCATGGTATTCTGGTATTTACAATTCTCTCCGCCATCCCTCTGGGAGCTGTATGTATCTCTTTCCTTTCAAAAAACAGGACACAAGATCAGGAGAAACGGGTAGGAGTAGAGCCAGGGTTTGGAACTCTCATGTATGACGCCGGGGGAATGATCCTCCGGCAGGCACCCCTTTGGTATTCAGTCATTATTCTTCTGGGAATTACCGGGTTTGTTCAGGCATTTTTTCCTGAACTATCTGGTCTTTCCTCTTCAGAGATTGGAACAGCCCTTGCCTGTATGAACCTGGCAACGATCATCACCTCGTTACTTGCCCCCCGGCTCCGGGTTGAACCGGTTCTGTTGATAAGGATTTCAGCCATTATGATGGGTTTTCTCGCCCTGGTCTTTGTTCAGGTTCCGATTCTGGTATTTCTTATGGGAGGTCTTGCCGGCCTTATCATGGTATCACAGGTGAATTATCTTGCTGCCGCTGAAGAACATCAGGGTGTTGCCATGGGTCTTTTCTCGACATCAAGTTATGCCGGAATGACCCTGATTCCTTTTATCGGCGGGCAGATAACAAGTATCTCTTCATTTATAACTGCATCAGTCTTCATTAGCCTTTTAGCCCTCATCTGTGTCATTACCATCGGACGATGCAAGTGCAGGGGTTTTATTCTTCCGGGCCCGGATGATGGACGACAGTGAAGATCCGGGTTTCAGGGATTCCCTGCGGGAGGCATGGGACCGGAGGTATCGGGGGAGAAGACGACAATGGGGTAACGCTTTGGAATGG
>CAZXRT010000378.1:0-2632 GCA_964642535.1 uncultured Methanospirillum sp. | reverse complement strand
TGCTCTGTATTATCTGGAATTATATTATTATGGGGTACCCATCTGAAGGGAGACATGGTATAGCCGGGTATTATGCATATATCGCCAACTTTATTCAATATCTGCCATATAAAGTGAGTAATGTCATTGGTAGCCTGGGGTCTCAGATATTTGGATTCTCATATACTGGGTTGATTTTTGGGATTATTCTGATTATTCTCATAGGATCAGTAATCATTATAAATAGTATGGCAGAGAATGAGGAAATTGACGGCCGGATATTATTTCTCCTACTATTCTCTCTCCTGACTTGTGCCGCAATAGCCATTACCCGATCGGGGCAGGGAACTGACTTTGGGGCTGTTGAAAGATTTCTATTTAATACAGAAGGAAGGCAATATCCGGTGAGTTTTCTTGTGATACCCAGTCTTTACCTTTTCTTTGTGAAATCATATTTGTCGCAAATTGTCTCTTTAGCAAAAAATGAGACTTCAATACATCTTACTGTCCAGAAAAAAAATCTGAATATCTCCTTTGGATTACAGGTAATCCTGGTTGCGTTCACAGGATTAATGCTCCTTTCATCTATTGGTAATGATGTTTTTGGTGGACATGAGGCTTTCCAATGGGTAACAAATCATAATGAGCAGTATCTTGAAGAATACCTGACAACAGATGACCGGTTTTTAACAAAAATTCATCCAAATCCAGATGTTGTCCGAAAATATGCCCCGCAACTGGAGAAATATCACTTATCAGTGTTTAAAAAAGATTGAGTAATATTGAGTACTAATTTACTCAATGACTATCGCCGGCTTGAACGGCAGGGCTGTCCGTGCCTTCTCATGCCCTGAATCATCGGCCATGCTGATGGTTACGGTCAGACCGGTGTCTTTCTCCAGGAACTCTTTTGCTGCTGTGAAGACTGCCATCTCGTCAGGCCGGTTGCTGATGATATCCTCAACGAGTTCTGATGAGAGCCGGTGATAGAGGGTGGTGCATTGTTTCACCGCGTCTGCAGCCTCTTTTCCGCGGTTTCGGACCTCTTCATGCTGCATAATCTCCCTGATGACATTCTTCTTGTCAGGTGACTGTGCAATCATCCGGAAGATCTCAAATTTCCACTCAGGGGCAACACAGATGGTCACGCTCCTTGGCTTGATATGAACAAGCCGGAGGATGGACTCGACATCCTCGATCGTTCGTGCCAGCAGTTCTTCTGCAATCTCTGCGTGCTTGTCAATCTGGTGCTCGTCAACCTGCGGCCAGGAGGCGAACGAGATGAGCTCGTCATGTCCCATCTCTTTCCAGAGTTCCTCCCCGGTGAACGGAATGATCGGGGCAAGGAGCCTGACCCAGACAGAACTGATCTCTTCCAGGATCTCCTTTCCACCACTCAGGCTTCCTCCAAGCCTTCTGCGGTACCATTTCAGGTCTGATTCTATCCCGAAGAACGCCTCCTGCAGTGCCTGACGGGTCTGGAAGTTCTCCATGGCACGGGTTACTTCCCTGATGTGTTCCTGGGTCCGGGAAGCAAGCCAGCGGTCGATGGGTGACGGTGTCCCGCCTGAGGATCGTACCTCCCTGATGGTTGTTGCAAATCGCTCGATCTGCTTCCTTGTCGAGGAGACGAGTTCATTTCTCCAGTCAAAGTCCTGCCAGGGCTCTCCGCTTCCGATCAGAAACATCCGGACGGTATCGGCACCAAAGTCGTTGATGGCATCCTCAAGGAGGTACACATTCCCCTTGGAGGATGACATCTTGGCACCGTTCAAGAGGCCCATCCCGAAAACGACCATTCCCTGGGGAAGGAGATTTTTCGGGAATATGGAGCAGTGATGGAAGATCTGGAAGGTGAGGTGGTTGGAGATGAGATCTTTTGCTGAGAACCGGTAGTTGTAGGGGTACCAGAAGAGGAACTCGTTCCGCATGGCATCCAGGTTTTCCCGGCAGGGGAGATCCGGTGACTCTTTTCCGAGGAAGATGTAGTCAAAGACTGCCGGGGTGAGGAGAGCAGGGTCCATCTTCTTGATCCGGGCTGCAATGGTGTAATACGCCATGTAGACAGTGGAGTCAGACAGTGGCTCTATCAGCCATTCACTGTCCCAAGGAAGTTTTGTTCCAAGCCCGATCCTCCGGGTACATGCCCAGTCCTTCAGCCAGTCAACGGTCCGGTCAAATTCGGCACGAACCTCTGCAGGAACCAGGTCCATCTCTTTCAGCTGATCTGAAACCTGCTGTTTCCATGCTTTGTCGCTGTATTCGAGGAACCACTGGTTATGCAGAACCTTGACATATACCCGTGCACCACAACGGCAGACCACGGGCCTGATGTCAAACTCGTACATGACAAAGGACCCGTGTTTCTCATTCAGCTCAGCTGCAATCTCCTCACGTGCGAACTTGACCGGTTTTCCGCCGTACTTTTCATGCATCCTGCCGGTTGCATGTTCAGCAGAGTAGACCTCCTGCGTCAGAGTCTCGAGGTTTGGATCATCCTGGTTGATGATGTCTGCCTTCTCGACTGCTTCGACTGCCGGGAACTCGCCGTATCCGTCGACGGTGATAAGACCGACCGGCCTGATGGAGGAATACTTCCCTTTCTGTTGCAGGTCACGAAGAGCGATATAGTCATAGGGAGCATGGGCCGGAA
>CAZXRT010000377.1:0-2642 GCA_964642535.1 uncultured Methanospirillum sp. | reverse complement strand
TTGGTCGGCCGCCGGGTTCAAAAAATGTAGTGTATACGATCTCCTCCGTTCAGGTCGTAAGAATTTCAAATCAAAAATCTGATATACCTATTACATCCTGTATACCCTTGAGAACTATCATGATCCAACTGGATGACCTGACTATCAGCAAGAAGCTCCTGATCCTGATCATTGTGGGAATTGTAGCGATTATCGTCGTCGGTGGGATCGGGATTATGAGTACCGAGCAGATCAACTCCCAACTGGGGGAGCTGTATCAGAATAAATATGCTCACTCGGTCCTAGCTCTGGAAGCATACTCTGATATGATGAATTTTGCGGTAGGGGGATACATGCTCACCCTGGAGCAGGATCCTGCGAAGAAAAAGGAGATCCAGGACTCAAAACAATATCCCTATATCATATCGTTCAACGAGAAGCTGGCAGAATATGAAGCAATCCCGATGAACCCGGAAGAAGAGAAGATCTTTACCGCACTCAAAAAAGGGTCTGCTGATTATTTTGAGGTAGCAAAACAGACCAATGAGTTAAATTTTGCCGGAAAAGTCGAAGAGTCGACAAAACTTCGAACCGAAGTCCTGGTTCCGAAACGCACGGAGACCTATGACGGACTTGCGAAATTGATCGACCTCAACCGGCAGAGTGCCCACCAGTATTACCTGGATGCACAGGCATCCTACCAGTCCATCATTCTCGTGACCGTCCTTCTTACCATCATCTGTGCGATTATTCTCCTGGTTATCTCCTGGTTTATCATCAGGAACCTTACCCGGAGGATCAATCTGCTCATCACCGGGATGGGTGAGGTTGGAGCCGGGAACCTGTCACACCGGATTGCATTGACAGGAAAAGACGAAATTACGAAGATTGGCTCCTCATTTGACTCCATGACCGTCAGTCTTGAGAAACAATCCCATGAGATAAACCAGAATATTGAGAAGTCCAAGCGTGCCAATGCAGCCATCATGAATATGGCAGATGAGGTTAAGGCTGGCAATATTGAGGCAGGTATCAATACGGATGACTATGACGGGGAGTTTTTCGTGACCGTTCAGAGTGTGAATGACCTGGTGAGTGCATTTGTCCTTCCGCTGAAAGAGGCGATGAAGATCGTGAACCAGTTTGCGACGGGAAATTTTGCCATCAGGTATGATAATCAGGCACAGGTCAGGGGAGACTTTGAAAAATTCAAAAATGCCCTTGACAACAGTGGAATCTGTGTATCTGACGCTATCAAAGAGGTGAAGGTCGAGGTTGATACCCTCGGCTCGGTGATGGAAGAGACGAATGCCAGTGCCGGTGAAGTTTCCCGGACAACGAGTATGCTGGCCCAGAACTCTTCATCGGTGAGTGTGCTTGCAGAACGCAGCAGCAACAGTGTATCCCAGGTCCTTTCAGCGATGGATGATCTCTCAAAAGCCGTAAGTGCGGTCGCTTCTGCTGCAGAAGAGGCATCCGGAAAAGCGATGCAGGCGGTGGAACTCTCTGAAAGCGGGCTCAAGCTTGCCGGGAACGCAGAACGCGGGATGAACGGGATTATGGTCTCTTTTGAGGATACCGGGAAGAATATCCAGGATATCAATAGTCAGATGGAGGAGATAGGAAAGATTGTCGGCATTATTACCGGGATCGCAGAACAGACCGGTCTTCTTGCTTTGAATGCGGCGATTGAAGCAGCACGGGCCGGAGATGCAGGGCTCGGGTTTGCGGTGGTTGCCGATGAAGTGAAAACCCTTGCACAGGAGTCTCAAAAGTCTGCAGAAAATATCACCGCCATCATCGGAAACCTGCAGAAAAAATCCCATATCGTTTCTGAATCCATGAATGAATCACTTAGTGAAGTGAAATCCGGAAACGATGCCGTAAAGGAGACACTGGGTGTGTTCAATGAGATTGTCACTGCCATAAACGGGATCTATGAACAACTGGCAGAAGGAGCGAGTGCATCAGAAGAACAGGCTGCAACGGTTGAGGAGATCACGGCAAGTGTCCATGAGATAGAGAACATGGTCAGGCAGACGGCGAAAGAAGCGGTGGATTCAGCGGCAGCAACGGAGGAAGTCACCGCCTCAATTGATCAGATCTCGCGGGCAATTAATGAGGCAGCCGGAGCAGTTCAGCGGATAACCGCTGAGATGGGACGGTTTACCGTAGCTCAATAACGGTGGACTCCAAAAAAATATTATCATCTGACACGAGGATAGTCTTGTTCGATTCCAATGCAGCGCTCCTGGCCGGGTATGACGTGATTTCAGAGGGAATCCTCATCACCGGTTTAGATCTCTCGATTCTCTTTTTCAATCAGCCGGGAAAACGAATTTTTCATCTTGACAAGGGTGCTCTCAAGACCGGGTTTGAAGAACTTCTGCCGGGATTTCACGCTCTCGGCATCTCCCCTGAACCTTTTTGTGATGCTCTGGAAAAAATTCACAAAGATCCCTGTCTTGAGACCTCTTTTGCGTTTTCCTGCCGGGAAGGAGAGAAAAACCTGAACACAAAACCCCTTTTTGAACATTCCGGTGAAATCCTGGGCAGAATCTGGATGATCCATGATATGGCTCCGGATTCTCACACCGCTGCCTGGCAGGGAGAGGACGAAGAACTCTTTCGATCGATATTTGATCTCATCCCGCAGGGGATTG
>CAZXRT010000376.1:801-2651 GCA_964642535.1 uncultured Methanospirillum sp. | reverse complement strand
GATGGGTTTCTCCTTTGGTAATATAGTAATCACTTGGATAGTACGATGTCTGACTGTCAGCCCAGAAGATGGGTGAGAGCCATGAATTTGTTTTATACGGCGGTGTGAGTCCGGGTGTCGTAGAGGTAGAAAATACCGATGTGGCAATGATAGACGGACTTGAGTCCGGATTTACCGAGGTATCCGGATATTGTTTCGAGGTCTGGATCTTCACCGCTCCGGCATAAGAGCAGACGATCGTTATGATAAGCAGCAGAGCTAGCGCTCTGATAATGCATCCCTGTATTGTCATACCTGTCCCCACGTTGATCTCATGGCCCCACCGGCAGAGAGATCTATGATATTGTATCTCAGCGCATGGTTTAATCCTTCCCATATAATAAAAAAGCAAAAATAAAATTATTCCGAGTATCCGGCAAGACGCCCTGTCTGCATGGATTTTTTTCTTTCTGCCCTTCCTTCGGGACCTCTCCCTCCGGTTCTGATCTCAATACTATGCAGGGCGTTTGCTGCGCTACCGGAATGGGGGAGAAAGTCAAAATGGTGCAGGGGGATGTCTTTCATATCCTGAAAAAGGGGGGTGGGTTTGTTGTCATCTCTCTCTCCTCACCCGTTCATCAGGTCTCCCGTCTCTGATCTTTTTGAGGGATAGATTCAAGCCATGGGTCGGGTACTGGGTATTCATGGAACCGGATCCAATCTCCCCTGCCCGTCTCGGCCCGCTCACCCTCAGAAACCGGTATATTCTGGCTGCTGCAGCAAGCGGAGGTTCTGCTGATGAGAACGGGGTTATCGTACCTGATGAAATTGCCCGGCTTGGCCGGTATGCAGATGAGGAGATAGGCCTTATCATCACCGGGGCAGTGGGTATCTCTGACACCGCGATCTCCCAGCCTACCTCCTCACGGCTGGTCACCGATGAACAGGGTGCCGGGTTTAGTAGGTTATGTGACCTGGTGCATGGAAAAGGGGGGAAGATAGCAGCACAACTCTGTCACTCCGGGATCTGGACCGGCCGGCACACTGCCATGCAGCACCGGCAGTCGGTGGGCCATTCCCGGATTGACGGTTCGCCATACACCCGCCGGAAAGGCTTTTTTGATAATTACCGGGCCGCGTCACCAGATGATATTCAGGAAATCATCTCGTCGTTCGGCCGGTCCGCAGCCCTGGCAGAAAAGGCCGGATTTGATGCGGTAGAGGTCCACGCCGCCCATGACAGCCTGCTTGCTCAGTTTCTCTCACCGGTAACCAACCTGCGATCTGATGCCTGGGGAGGGTCATTGGAAAACCGGCTGAGAATCCACGGGGAAGTGGGCAGGGAGATCCGCAGGTCTGTCAGCCCCGGATACCCGGTCATCATCAAACTGGGTGTCTGTGACGGTTTTTCCGGGGGATTATCGTTTCAGGAGGGGAGGGAGGCTGCCCGGTTCTGTGCCTCTGCAGGCTATGATAGCATTGAAGTCAGCCAGGGTTTGCAGGGAACGAAATTTTCCGAAATGGCACTTCGAAGCCCGATTAATACCAGGGAGGAAGAAGGATTTACCCGGGAGTGGTGCAGGGAGATCAAAGGGGACGGGGCAGTGACCATCATGACCGGTGGTCTGCGGTCACCTGATCTGATTGAGGAGATCATCTCCGGCGGGGAGACTGATGCAGTAGGCCTGTGTCGGCCGCTCATCTGTGAACCCGGGCTGATCCGTAGATGGAAAGGAGGTGATCGGAATCCATCGGCCTGCACCTCCTGTAACCGGTGTGCGATTGCGATATCACAAGGAAGACCCCTGGCCTGTTACCGCGATTCAGACTGGTAACCGTTTTTTTCCGCGGGATCACTGCCGGTATACCTA
>CAZXRT010000376.1:0-791 GCA_964642535.1 uncultured Methanospirillum sp. | reverse complement strand
CAGGGAAAACCCCTTGCCTGTTATCGTGATGGGGATCCGTTGCAGGTGTCCGAAGCAGGCTCCTGACGGGTCCTGTGCCTGGTATGAGGGACCAGAATCTCAAACCGGGCACCTTCGCCCTCTGTCCCGGTCTCCCGGATCTGAAGACCGGTGATCGAGAGGATCTCCCTGGCGAGGTATAGTCCGATACCGGTATGTTTCCCTACTCCGTGCTCAAAAACAGACTCTTTCTCCGCATCGGGGATCCCAACCCCGTCATCCTCGCATGTGATGATCATGCCCTGATCATGTTTACTGGATGAGAACCGGATCATGGTGATGGACCCTCCATGCCTGATGGCATTTTCCATCAGGGTGGTGAACACCTTTCTGATGATCGGTTCGGTATAAATCTCAAGATCTGCCGGAATGGTGTTTTCTATCTTGATCTCTGATGAGGAGATCTCGGTGATCGCTTCCCTGATCAGAGAATCCACCCGGTACCATCCGGGTGAGATGGTTCCGAAATCCTCGAACTCACGGGTAAACCGGGTGATGGCATCAATCCGGTCAGTGACCTGCAGGGCATCTTTCAGATATGTGCATGATTTCTCCTGGTCATAGGTCGATATGGCAAGTCCGAGAAGCAGGGAGATGGTGTTTAAGTGATTGAAGATATCATGCCTTGTGATACTTGTCAGAAGCCGGAGTTTATGGTTTGCTTCCTGGAGTGCCTCTTCGTTCTGTTTCAGGTCCGTGATATCGATCAGGATATTCAGGGTAGCCGGCTCTTTGTTCCATTCAAACCTGAC
>CAZXRT010000375.1:0-2658 GCA_964642535.1 uncultured Methanospirillum sp. | reverse complement strand
CACGCTGGGTAATCATGTTTAATATGTACTTTTCTGCCATAGGATCTCCCGAAAAATCCTATCAATTCCGCTTGTTCTGATCCGGTTCTTCCGGAAAGAAATACCTGATCCCTCAATTCCGGAAATCTTTACAGAATTCCAGAGGTTACCCTATGAAGACAATTAGGCATTGCCCGGATCAGATCAGCACCATGATTCTGATCGCTTATCCGGTGAAATTATTCACCATTCACAGAGTTATGAGGATGGAAGGTTCTGTTTTATCCAAACTATCCAAAATCCGATAACCGGACAATGTTAGGCATAAAACCCGGAGACCAAACCAACAAACCTCATTTCCCGGGAGAAGTATTTAGAGCCTCCGCGAACAGGAATTAGGCATAACATACAAGATGAGAGGAATCTCATTTGACTCACATTCCGAACCTAAAATGCGAAAAGGATTGCAATAAATCTAAAATAAACGCAGGCTGCAGGATGGGAAATCAGGTAAATTCAGAGGGAACGCAATTTCGGATGGAATAAAGTAGGCACCACATAGCATCACTATTTTTTAAAAGTATTAAATATAGATCATTTGTTAAACAGTTATTTCTTCTGTTTTTTAGTGCCTATCTTGCATATGCCCCACATAATGAGATCCTCCCATGCGTATGCGAAGACAGAAGAATAACCATCATGAATGCAATATATTCAGACAGATAAAGTACTCAAAGTATACAGGATTTCATGTCATCATCTGCTGATCCAAAACCAATATACCTGAACAATGCTGCGACCAGCTGGCCGAAACCCCCGCAGGTGCTTGCTGCAGTTCAGGAATCGCTCTCCTCCCCCTTCGGGGGAGGAGGGAGAAGTGCCGGAAGCGATATCACAGATTATATCGGGTCTGCCAGGTCATCGGTCGCCGGATTTTTGGGAGCAATAGAGGAAGAACAGGTTATCTTCTCACATAACGCAACCGATTCCCTCAATACACTGATCCAGGGATTTATTGCTGGACATCCGGGAAAAATCCATGTCCTCTCCTCAGTGCTGGAACACAACTCAGTGCTCAGGCCGCTCTGGGAATTAGAGCAGGCAGGAAAGATCGATCTGACCCTTCTTCCCATCAAAGGAGCATACCTGGATCAGGAGGCATTAACTTCATCGATCAGAAGTAATACCCGGCTTGCAGTTCTGAACCATGGGAGTAATGTTCTCGGCTCGGTTCAGGACCTCAATGCGGTTGGAAAGCTTCTCCATGACCATGGGATCTATGTTATCGCTGACGGAGCTCAGACAGCAGGACACATCCCGGTGAATTTTCAGACAATGCCGGTTGATACTTATGTGTTTACCGGCCATAAGGCACTTTTCGGGATACCCGGGACCGGCGGTTTTCTGATCAGGGATCCTGAAGAAGTTGCCCCGGTGAGGTTTGGTGGCACCGGCTCGAACTCGGTATCGCTCTTCCACCCCCGTGAACTGCCGGAACGGTTTGAGGCAGGAACCCATAACTACCCCGGTCTTGCAGCTCTTGCAGCCGGTGTTGAGTATATCAGGCAGACCGGATTAAAAAAGATCGAAGAGAAGGGTGAAAGGCAGATCAGGAAGATAATCGGGGATTTAAAGCAGGAGTCCGGCATTGTGATCTATAATAAGACCCCCGACCTGCCTATCCTCTCCCTGAATGTTTCCGGCCTGGACAATGAAGATCTCGGATTTATTCTGCACCGGGGATACCAAATCATCACGAGGTCAGGGCTCCATTGTGCACCGCTTGTCCACAAGGAGACTGATGGAGGATCCGGATCAGTCCGTCTGAGTCTTTCCTGGTTCACGACAGATGAAGAGTGCAAATCGGCAGTTTCGGCCATCAGAGAGATAGCCAGGAGCCTGGATCATCAGAACGGTCAGACATAATATCTGCACCGGGGGAGATTGGACAATTCCTGCACCCTCGATCGAAATTCCACCCCACCAATATGGCTTTTCCTTGAAATTGATAGTATCTGGTGGTGGAGATAGAAGCCGTGGAGATCTGAAAGGTAATTATTCATCTCACGCTGCCACATCAAATCCGCGAATAATGCCCACAAAACGGATTGTATCACATCAAAAACTTTATTGTTCTGTCAGGCAAAGCCTACGGTATACAACCAGACATGGTAAAATCGTTCCCCCCTGTTCTGATCACGGTGACCTGCGGGAGGTGCTTTTCATGAGAGTTGCATTGAATATTTCTTCCACCTGGCTCCAGATAGAAATCATCTTAAGTCCGGGAGATCCCGGGGTAGCCGGAGGAAGGAGCGGGAGATGCATGCACAGCAGTGAAAAACCTGCATGGATTACCTTCATCAGCAGTCAATGGCCTGGAGGTATCAGATCCCTTTTCGCGGGTGCATGGCTGATGAAATCAGCGGTACAGTCCGGAGGCCTCTGGGGGATGAGAACCTGAACAAATTTGCTCTGGACCGGTTTCTTATTCAGATCTGTTTCACGAACGGCCTGCATGTATCAGCAGGGACAATATCCAAGTCTTTTTTTCAGAAGGAATTATGAGAGTAATCATCAATACTGGCAGGACAGTAATCCAGGGATCGCAGGTGGATAAGAAAAACTCTCCTGAATACGCCCATGAAGCCTCCCTGATCAGGATGAATCCGGTTGACATGA
>CAZXRT010000374.1:0-2666 GCA_964642535.1 uncultured Methanospirillum sp. | reverse complement strand
ATATATGTGTTCAACATCGATGATGTTATGCCTGACTGTCTATCAATCAGGCACGCTTGTTAGAATGCTTTGGCAGAATCAACCCGAAATCCATGAGGTAACTTACCCGAGTTCATGCTTCATGGATGATTCTGCCTACCGAGGAAAATGCAGGACGAACCTGCAGTAATTATTTTACCATTCCCCCATATCAACCGTCCGATCGCAGTAGGAGAGAGGTTGACAAGATATCAGGGTGAAGCACAACCGGGCAATGCAGCCATCCTGCAGCCACTGAAAATAATCAAAATTGCGGCACCGGTCAAATCAGATCCGTAGAATATAAATCAGCCAGGATATTCAGAGTATTTTCCTATTTGCGAAGGTTTTTTTCACCGCAGGGGAAAGAATGAGGGCACAAAAATGAAAGTTTATTTTTGTGTTTGTTAATTTTTTCCATTTTATTTTCCCTTTTTGACTTGCTGATTTTAATCATTTTCCTTGCCACCACTAGAATGATTTAAATACATTAATTGAGGAATCTCTATTGCTGTAACTGACAGGAGATTCATCTGAATCCGCACGGGCGTTCTGAATGTCATTCATCCTGTCGAAATACAGGCGATTACTCAAACCGAGGAAGATAATGACCGCAATTACGATCAACCTGATATCAGGTCGCACAATTCAACAGGGAGTCTCGATGGAGGGAGGCAAGGAAAAGGATAAATATCGCCTTGCCTGCGGAATCATTGAGATTGATGAGTCCGATTTTAAGAAACTCGGAGTCATGAAAAATACGAATGTCAAGGTGACCAGTGAATTCGGAGATGTCGTGGTCAAAGCCGTCTCTGCCACCCAGGGACCACACCCGGGCGTTGCCTTTATCCCGATGGGACCGTGGGCAAATAAGGTAACCAACCCGGAGACATACTCAACCGGGATGCCTACTTTCAAAGGAGTTCAGGTTACGGTTGAGCCTGCACCAGATGAGAAAATTATGAACTCTACTGAACTTGTCCGTGCGTACTGTTTTGGTGATGCCTGATGTCCAAGACTCACACTGATGTAATCTGTCCGTTCTGCGGAACACTTTGTGATGACCTGATCGTCACCACTGATGATGATGGAAAGAAGATTCTGAACGTTGACAACGCCTGTGCGATTGGGGCAGAAAAATTTCTTCATTCCTCAGATCATGCTCACCGGGTAACCAGACCCCGCAAGATGCAGGAGGACGGGTCGTTCAAGGAGATCACATATGATGAGGCAGTTGAGCATACCGCCCAGATCCTTGCAAAAGCCAAAAAGCCTCTGATGTATGGCTGGTCATCCACCTCATGTGAATCACAGAGCGTCGGGCATGAGATTGCAGAACTCTGTGGAGCAATCGTCGATAATACGGCAGCAGTATGCCATGGAACCACCCTGATCGCAGTTCAGAACGTGGGAATACCCAGCTGCACGTTAGGAGAAGTCAAGAACCGTGCAGATCGGGTCATCTTCTGGGGCTGTAACCCGGCACATGCCCATCCCCGCCACATGTCCCGGTATTCCATCTTCCCCCGTGGATATTTCACCGGCAAAGGGGCGAAGCAGCGGAAGATCATCGTTGTGGATCCCCGGTGTACGGATACCTCAAGCCTTGCTGATATCCACCTCAAGGTTGAACAGGGATATGATTATGAACTGCTTCAGGCACTTCGGGCAGCAGTTCGCGGCGAACCTCTCGCAGGAGATGTCATTGCCGGAGTTCCGAAAGAAACCGTGTACGAAGCAGCAGACCTGCTCAAGTCCGGACGCTTTGGCGTTATCTTCTTCGGTATGGGTGTCACCCAGTCACTGGGAAAAGACCACAACATCGATGCTGCCATCTGTCTGACCAAGGATCTCAACGATTATACCAAATTCTCCATCATCGCCATGCGGGGACACTACAACGTCACCGGGTCCGGCCAGGTGCTCGGCTGGCAGTTCGGGTTCCCCTATTCAGTCGACCTTTCCCGTGGTTTTGCCCGCTACAACCCCGGAGAGACCGGGTCTATAGAGTTGCTCAAACGCAAGGAAGCTGATGCAGTATTTGTCCTCGGAAGCGACCCGGGAGCACACTTCCCGATGCAGTGTGTGAAAGAGATCTCCCGACTCCCATCCGTTGCCATTGACCCGCATATCACTCCAACCACCGAGAT
Source organism: uncultured Methanospirillum sp. (assembly GCA_964642535.1). Taxonomy (GTDB): domain Archaea; phylum Halobacteriota; class Methanomicrobia; order Methanomicrobiales; family Methanospirillaceae; genus Methanospirillum. Next base: position 498 of record CAZXRT010000374.1, on the reverse strand, counting down.
CTGTGATGTCCACGTCCCGGTCGCCTTTGTTGGTGTTGAAGTCGGCGGCAACTGCTATCGTATGGACAATGTTCCAATCGAGTCAAGAAAAGTCGTAGAGCCTCCGGAAGGGATGATGACCGACCAGGAGTTCCTGAGTGCCGTCCTGAAGAGAGTACAGGAGCTGAAAGCCAACTGAAGGAGGGAAAAAATGAGCGAATATATCATAAAAAACGGAACCGTCTACGACCCGAAGACCCAGGTAAAAGGGGAAGTCAAGGATATCTGTATCAAGGATGGAAAAATCGTTGACAAGGTCTCTTCCAAGGCGAAGTCTATAGATGCCAAAGGGAAGACCGTCATGGCCGGTGCAGTGGAAGTGCATGCACACGTTGCTGGCCCGAAGGTCAACGAGGGACGGAACTTCAGACCTGAAGACAAGCTCTTCTCATATCAGCCGGGAGGTAAACACACCCGAATGGCAGGCGGATTCTCTATTCCGACCACGTTCAAGACCGG
>CAZXRT010000373.1:0-2671 GCA_964642535.1 uncultured Methanospirillum sp. | reverse complement strand
CCCCGGGTCGGGACGATGGAGATGGTACTTCTTTCTATCTTCTGTTCTATTGATTCCTTCATCCTGTCAATAACATCCTGGATCTCACCCATCCTGCGCTTTTCATCAAACTCAAGAAAAATTTCCACATACACCCGGCTGCCGGAGATCCGTGATTTTACTCCGTGTAATGCGATATATTCATCAAAGAAATCTGCCAGATCCTGAAGAATCAGAAAATGAAGCGACTCATCGATTGTTTTATCGAGGAGATCCTGAAATGATGATGAAATGATGTGATATCCGGACAGGAACAGAAGTATCCCGATAATGACTGATGATACCGGGTCAAAGAGCATTGACCACCAGAACTCATGAAACACCAGGGAAGCAACCAGTGTTGTCAGGACAAGTCCGTCAGAGATCGCCTTGATCCGAAAGAGCCTCCACTGGGACTCCATGATCGGTGATGATTCATTATCTGCAACCTGTCGGCTTTTTTGCCATTGGCGGGTGGTTGCCGATAACGAGATCACGTATAATACAATACCAAGAAGAGTCCCTTCCGGGAGGATCTGCTGCGGGTTTAGTATTCTATCGATCCCTGAATAAAAGACAAGAGCCAGGGAGATGAACATCGCAATTCCGGTGATAAGACCGGTTACGGTTTCGAATTTCCCAAGACCATAATCATAGGAACCAGTCGGACCTTTCGAGAGTTTTTTAAGGACTCCCCATGCCAGAAATGTCGCCAGGAGTTCATTGCCATCCTTTACAACATCGGCGAGCATGGTTACCGAACCGGAGAGGATTACCGCGATGATGTTCGGAATCCAGATGAGGATGGCGATGATCAAACTGTGAAAAACGGTTTTTTCTTTTGTTGCAGGAGATTTCAGATCAGATCTTTCTTCAGGTTCCATGGCTTTTGAGGGAAAGATGAGACAGGGTGTCATGCCTTGTCCCAGTACGGTTTATTCGGAGCACAGACCTTCACATTGAGCAGATATAGAATACACACCCGGTTCCGATTACCATTCACCGGTATTCTTACCGATACGCAGGAGCGGCCATATCAGGAGCACCGGCATGGTTCCAACTCCGATAATCAGCCACTGCACCGGGCTGAGAGGAACGGTATCAAAGAACATGCCGCCATACTGGACAATCAGAATCTGAATGACAACGATAAGCCCCATCACAACGAAAAATACAGGATTTCCGCGGAATACCGGGGGCATGATCCCATTGATCCCCCGGCAGTTCAGTCCGTTCCAGACCTGTGCGACAACGAATGCTGAGAAGAACGCAGTTGCCTGTTCCTGCGGGGTATTCATGAAAGGAAGGCCGGTTATCAGCCCGGCAACACCGACCACGATGTATATCGCCGCAGTGATAAGAATCGCCCGTTTCATATACGGGGTGATGACAGAAGCTGTCTTTGGTATCGGTTTCCTGTTCATCAGGGCAGGATGAGGCGATTCGGAGCAGAGTGCAAGTGCCGCGAGCGAATCCATGATGATGTTGATCCAGAGGAGCTGGATGATGGTGAACGGCGGGGTAAGACCCAGGAGCGGGGCGACAAAGGTCAGAACAGCTGCAGAAATATTGATTGTGAGCTGGAAGATCAGGAACCGCTGGATGTTTTCAAACAGGGCCCGCCCCCACCAGACCGCCCGTTCAATTGTTGAGAAGGAGTCATCTAGCAGAATGATGTCGCTTGCCTCCCTGGCAACCTCGGTTCCTGCAACGCCCATTGCAAACCCGACATCCGCATTGCGCAGGGCAGGAGCATCGTTTGTCCCGTCACCGGTCACTGCCACTACTTCTCCTTCTGCCTGGAGAGCCCTGACCAGGAGGAGTTTGTCATGGGGTTCTGACCGGGCCATGACCTGGATCTTCTCAGCTGTTTCCCGCTGCTTCTCCAGGGTCAGCTCCCGGAACTCCGGCCCCGTCATGATCAGCCCGGTCGAGAGAATCCCCGTCTCCCTGGCGATAGACGCTGCTGTTTCAGGACTATCCCCGGTTACCATCTTCACGGTGATTCCAGCCTGATCGCAGATCTGAACAGATCGTGCCACATCAGGTCTGACTTCATCGCGGATTCCCACATATCCATCCCAGGTGAGAGTAGCCGGATAATCTTCCCCTTCTTTGAACTCTCCATGGGCAAAGGCAAGGGTCCGCATTGCCCGTCCGGCAAGATGATGAATATGACTCATGTCCGGGGCAGGAGAGCAGCGTGCTCCGATGATCTCGGGAGCTCCTTTTACAAGATACAAAAGCCGGTCATCCTTTTTTATAACCGTTGCCATCTGCTTGGTCTTTGAAGTGAAGAAATCCTGTGATACAACCGGATTATGGAGCCTCATCTCACGATAATCCATTCCGGCCCGGTGAAGCCATCGCAGGAGGGCAGCTTCGGTGGAATTTCCAACCGTGATCATCCGCCCCCCACGCTCTTCGAGCTCTGCGGTGCTGTTGATCGCGGCATTGAATGTGATGTATTGAGCCGGGGTGGAGGGGTATGCAAGGGTGTCTTCAGGCACTTCGATGGAAGATGCTGCCACTTCCATCTGGTTCAGGGTGAGGGTGCCGGTCTTGTCTGTACAGATGACAGTCACGGATCCCACCGTCTCACAGGCGATCATCCGTCTGACCAGACTTTTTACCCGGGTCATCTTCTTCATGG
>CAZXRT010000372.1:0-2683 GCA_964642535.1 uncultured Methanospirillum sp. | reverse complement strand
CGTCAGTCACTCATCCAGATCGGTGCTCCGACCACCCCGGAACAGATGAAAATCCCTGACGAGGTCGTGGTGGAGGCACTGCTCAGGGCAAAAGATATCAGACCGGAGCGGTTTACCATTCTTGATACCGGTCTGACCAGGGAGTCAGCAGAAAACCTGGTCAGAATGCTCTACGAGGAGTGAAGATGGAGCAGAAAAAAACGCGGGTTACGATCGTCGGGTCTGCATATGCAAAACCGGGAGTCCAGTTTGTGTACAGCGGAAAGGCCAGTGAATGCGAATCCTGTTCCATCAGCCGGGTCTGCCACAATCTTGATCCGGGAAGAAGATACGAAGTGATGGCAGTCAGGGCAGCGAGCCATACCTGTCCCGTCCACCTGAACGGGGCGGTCACGGTGGATGTCGCTGAAGCTCCAATCGACCTTCGAATCAGCGAAACACTCGCAAAAAAGAACACAACCATCATCGCTAAACTTCCTGATTGTGATGAAGCCTGTGAACAGTATGCACAATGTCATCCGGAGGGGATCATGACCGGTCAGAAATACATCATCACCGAGGTCTGTGCCGATGACCAGGCAGAATGCCGGGCAGGTCTCTTTCCGGTTCTTGTGAAGGTAATTCCTCTTCCGGATGCCCTGAGCAGGAGTCCCTTGTAAATCTGGATATTGTTCATTCTTTTTTTATTTAATAACCAGAAAGTACTTATTTCCCTCATGGAAGGAACGGAGAGAGAGCGCATTTGATCTCGAAGGTTTATCCCCCGATTCTGCCATGCGCTCTTTCCCACGTCCCTTGTAATAAACCATTCCGGTAACCTATAATTCAGACACGGTGCAGATACCTGTTGTTCGATTCAGGTGATAGCGTGCAGAAGGAAGAACTACTTCATTTACACATGCTCTTTGTCCACGTTAAGAAGTATTACGAAACTGCCACCAGTGAAGAGGTTCCCACTGAGCGGTACGATACTCTGCACATCTCTCCGGTCCATATACATAAAAACAAGAAATCGCATAAAGAAGCGATTCTTATCCTTGGACAGGAGATTGTCGATCATATCAGGCAACAACAAAAACCGCAGCCCATGGGTTTTACCGATATGGTCACCCATGAGATAGCAGTTGAAAACTGAGAATACAGATAGCGAGACTGCGTACCGGGAGATCATCTCCCTTCTTTTGGAAACTCCACCGCAGAATCGCAATCTTCGCAGGATCGTAGGCACTGTCTGCAGGAAGTTCCGGCTCGGATTTGTTCCCCGTTATTCAGACATACTTGCGTGTGCAACACCAGAGGAACGGGAGATACTGCGACCCGTTTTACTTGTAAAACCATCCCGGACTCTTTCCGGTGTGGCACCCGTTGCGGTGATGACGTCCCCGTCACCCTGTCCCCATGGGAAATGCCTTCCCTGCCCGGGCGGACCGGATCATCCCTATCAGTCACCCCAGAGTTATACCGGGGGAGAACCGGCAGCACGCCGTGCGTTTCTTCACGCTTTTGATCCATACGACCAGACATCTGCCCGCCTCTCCCAGTTTGAACAACTCGGCCATCATGTCGACAAGGCAGAACTGATCATCATGGGAGGGACAATCACGGCTCGTGAACCTGCATACCAGGACTGGTTTGTCACCCGGTGTATCGAGGCGATGAATGAATATGTCCCGGGATCGCGACCAGGTACAAAAAACCGGTCTGACCCCTGCCTCAGCGGAGGGAGTGATGATTCACCCCAGCCTGACCGGACTTGGGAAGAAAGACCCGTCCCGATAATCTCCCCATCACAGCGTGATGCAATCTTTGCACAAAATGAAGAGGCAAAAGTCAGATGTGTTGCAATCACATTCGAAACCAGGCCGGACTGGTGCAAAAAGGAACATATCGACCGGATGCTCTCTCTTGGCGTTACAAAAGTCGAACTGGGAGTCCAGCACACAGACGACCGGATCCTGGAGCTCAACCGGCGTGGCTGCACCGTTGAGGACACAACCCGGGCGAGCACCCTGCTCCGGGACGCAGGGATCAAGGTGGGATTTCATATGATGCCAAACCTGCCCGGAAGTGACCCTGAGACAGATCGTGCCATGTTCAGGCAGATCTTCTCAGACCCACGGTTCAAACCTGATTTTCTCAAGATTTACCCGACACTCGTAACCCCGGGAACCGATATCGAAAAACTCCACCAGGAAGGGGGATATGAGATCTATCCTGAAGACGAACTCGTGGATATTGTTGCTGATGCAAAGGCATCGATTGACGAGTACTGCCGGCTTCAGCGAATCCAGCGGGACATTCCTGCTGACCGGATCCTTGCCGGGTCCCGGCATTCCAACTTTCGTGAACTGGCAAAAGACAGACTGACCAGGAAAGGAGGCAGGTGCCGCTGTATCCGGTGCAGAGAGATCGGCAGACGAAAGTCTGACGATCCCGTAACCCTCAGGACATACCGGTACGACTGCTCCGGGGGAGAGGAGCGGTTTATCAGTTACGTCTCCGGCGATTCGCTGATTGGGTTTGCCCGCCTGCGGTTTCCGGCAGATTCCTGGAGGCCGGAGACCGAAGGTGCTGCTTTTGTCAGGGAACTTCATGTATATGGCATGGTAGTCCCTCTTGGCCAGACCGGATCAGGTGATGACCGCCAGCACCGCAGGTATGGAACAGAACTACTTGCTGAGGC
>CAZXRT010000371.1:0-2686 GCA_964642535.1 uncultured Methanospirillum sp. | reverse complement strand
TCTTGAATGCCCAGTTAGCACAGCAAATATATTGTACTTACTTATATAAAGATCAAACGATATAACAGCAGAGATTCTTTTTTGAACTTGACATTGTAGAGCTAAGGATACAGTGTATTCTCTCTGGATAATATTTATTTATGATGGTTTATGAAAATGAAAAAACCAGATATATGTCAGAAGGACGGTTGTTTCAGACCCGGCCCGAGACAAGGAAGGTGATCTCCTGGACGAGTCCAATCACATCCGGGTCTGTCATGCTCCGGGGATGAAAAGCCGTGACTGTGACCTCTTTTTTCACGGTAGCCGGACGGGGCGTGAGGACAATAATTCTATCCGCAAGATATACGGCCTCTTCCGGGTTATGGGTCACGATGAAGAAGGTCGTGTTCAGGTGGTCCCTGATCCTGATCACCTCATCCTGCAGTTCCCGGCGGGAGAAGGGATCAAGAGCACTGAACGGTTCATCCATCAGCAGGATTTCTGGTTCGATGGCAAGGGCCCGGGCGACGGCCACCCGCTGTTTCATCCCTCCGGAGAGTTGGTGGGGATAGGAACCGGCAAACTCTTCCAGGTGAACAAGGGCAAGCAGGTCTGCCACCTTCCGGTCCACCTGAACGCGGGAAGCGGATCTGACTTTCATCCGCAGGCCGTATGCGATGTTGTCTTTCACGGTCAGCCAGGGAAACAGGCCGTGTTCCTGAAAGACCATCGCGGTCCTGACCCTCCCGGCCTCTCCCCCATTGCTCCCTTTCACTACCCCGGAGTCTGCTGTCTCAAGTCCGGAGAGGATCCGAAGGACCGTTGATTTGCCACACCCGGACGGGCCCATCAGGCATACGATCTCCCCTTTCCCTATAGAGCAGGTGATATTGTCTATCGCCCGGCATACGGCCGCTCCGTCGGAAAACTGACGGGAGATCCCTTCAAGAACCAGTACCTCGTTCATTCCTTCCCCTGCCAGAAAAAGAGTCTTTCCTGTCCCTGTCTGAACAGGAGGTCAGAGACGATTCCGATGATCCCGATCACGATCATTCCTGCCACGATCACCTGGATCTGTCCGAGATTGTATGCATACATGATCAGGTATCCAAGGCCTGCACTCGTTCCCGGAAGCATCTCGGCCGCGACCAGGCACATCCAGGCAACCCCGAACGCGAGTCTGAACCCGGTCCAGATGGAGGGAAGGGCACCGGGAATGATCACGGTCAGAAACGTCTCCATCGTTGTGGCACCGAGTGTCTGAGCAACTTCCCGCCACCGTGTTCTGACCGAGAGCACTCCCTCAATCGTGCTGATCAGGACAGGAAAGAATGACCCGATAAGGATGATGAAGAGGAGGGATCCTGACCCGATTTTGAACCATGCAATCGCAAGTGGCATCCAGGCGATAGGTGGAACCGGTCTGAGCGCCTGGATAACCGGATTGATATACGCGTTCAGGGTTTTGGACCATCCACAGACCAGGCCCAGGGGAACGGCCAGGATGATTGCCAGAAGAAATCCGGAGATGACCCGCTCCAGACTTATCATGGTGTTCTCCACCAGGGAGGCACCTCCGAACAAGGGGTCAAACGGGCGGAAAAGAACGGGAATGATAAGTTCCCATCCTGGCAGGATGTAGTTATTTGCGATGATTCCGGAGAGGATCTGCCAGGTGATGAGAATGATAACCGGAAGTGCCAGTCCCCTGGCCAGGGTGCGAAGAGTATTCATCTGATCTCCATCGGTGAAAGACCGTACAGGGATATGTGGATCCCCTCGTATTCAAACGCTTCCCTGATCATCTCCTCCTGGATGGAACTCTGCGGAGCAGCCAGGATCACCGGTCTCCCTTCTGCCGAACGCTTTCGTATCCAGGCGACAAAGGAATCCCAGTCTGTGCAGGGGGCAGCATCATCGACCAGAAGCCCGGTCCCTCCGGCATTGATCGACTGGATGACAGAGGCGTGATTCCCCATCGATATCTGGAGCATGACCGGAACGCTCCCGATGTATGCCGCATCCAGGGCATCCTGCCCGATTGCGGTCATCAATCCGCCACCGACCGATCCCGGGAAGAGCTGGATATGGGCAACGGTCCGGTTCTGAACCATCAGCTCGCACTTCTCCGGCCTGCCTGATTCACCGGGCATGGGAACAAGACAGAAACCATATGCATCGCATACCTGCTGACTTCGCATGATCGTGACATAGAGCGGGGCATACAGATCAGAGGACGGGAGGTATCCGATTCTGACCAGCGGTGGTACCCCTCCGGTTCGGGGCTCTGCACCCGAGAGGAGTTCCAGGGCTCGATTTCTGACAGACTCATTCGTCATAGACTGCTCCTGGGTCGGTTTTTCTCCATTCATCCCCGGAGTTGTACATGCGATATCAGGAAGGGGGGCGGTATCCGTGAAGGTAATAGAGGGAAATGAAGCATTTTCAACATCACCTGGATTCAGGCTGACATCTGCTGACCGGATGGGTTTTGCGCCATAGACCCAGGCAGCCGTGATCTCTTTTGCTGAGCCGGGATCTTTTTCTATCTCTCCCATCCCGGCGATGGTTACTGCCGAGAGGAGGGAGGCTACCTCCGGGTTCTGGTTGATGAAATCATCTCTCATCACCAGGACATTACAGGCAGAATCTTTCCACTTGTGGGAAGGAGGGATATCCTTCTCCCTGGCAGCCACCTTTCCGA
>CAZXRT010000370.1:0-2691 GCA_964642535.1 uncultured Methanospirillum sp. | reverse complement strand
CAAAAGAGAGGGGTTTTCCATTTCAACTCGTCGCCGAGGACAAATGGGGATATAAGTGGATCAAATGGATCACCGCAATCGAGGTGACAAGCGATCCCTCCTATGAGGGATACTGGGAGAGCAGGGGGTATTCCCTGAACGGAGATGTTAACCGCCCATTTTTTGATTAACCATGAAATCCAGGAATGCAAGGAAAATGATTCACTATTCCCTGCTGGTGGTCACCGTCCTCATGGTCATCACCGGCCTTGGAATAACAGAGCCGGGTATCGTCGGGGCTCTGACCCTTGGTATGCTGGGAAAAGCAACCTCATATCGCCTCCATTTCATCATCTGGGGGCCTTTTGTGATTCTTCTCATCCTCCATGTGTACATTTCCCTGCCAAAGAGCAGGAGATCCTCACAACTGAGATGATGCTCCCCTGGAAAATCCGGATAGCAAAGAACCGGATATCCGGATTCAGAAAGGTCATTTGGGTGATACCCGTGCAGAATATGAGCGCCGCCGGTGCCTTAATCTCTTTTACAGAAGCGCTACATCGTGAACGGAGGAAAAAGGAGGAGTAGCCGGACCGGCCTTATGCACCAGGGAACGACTGTCCGGGGCTCTGCTCTCCATAGGGAAGAGAGAAATGGAGCTGTTCGATGAGCCATCTTTCAGGTGTTTTCCGGAGCACCATGGTCGACCTGCCCTGCAGGGTCTGAGGTGTTGTTCCATCGACTGTGAAAGTCATCGTGGTTCTTGAAGTAGCCCATGCAATTGTTCCTTCTCCGAAAATTTTCTGGTCTGAAAAAACCACGGAGAGAACAGTTGCCTGACTGATATCCCGCGTAATCTGCCGGATAAGATCCTGGTGATCACGGATGATCTCATCCGGTCCGCTGCCAAATCCGGTAATATCTGGAGAGAAAAGGGAAGAAAATGCCGCAATATCCTTATTCTGGTATGCCATGGCATACGCCTGCATCGTCTCCTTCACTTCTGCTATCCCGGTAGGGGTGAGTTTCATTCACAGAGATTACCGGCATCAGCCTTTATTGTTTTCGTTTCTGTAAAAGTCCGGGACCTTGCCGGTATAACACGGGTTTTGAATCTGCAGATCTGATACGCACATCGATAGCAGCATCCCTGATATCATTCATCCCGTCTGAAGACCAATCATTATCAGGGAAAGAACACAGACCAAAGGGCCATCACGAATACCCTGCCCTATCCAACCGGGTAACCGATTCAAAAGAGTCTGAAACACACCACCAGGACCTGTATCAGCTATGACACCTAGAAAAGGAGAATACCTGCGAACCCTGACCGCTGCAACGGTCCGGATGCGAGCCGCTCCGGTAGGAACCGATCTCGCCGGAAGTTCACCCCCCTCCGTCTTCATCGGGTCAGCCATGTATCCAAAAGTCTGCGCCGGTCCGATGATCGCCCCGGTTCATGGAGATACCTCAGTCATGGACCGCCCGGAGGAGTGGATACCCGGAAATATTTCCCAGGAAGAGATCATCAGGTACCGTCTCAGTCTTGTCAGGGGAATGCAGACGGTCGCGATATCGGATGTAGAGAACAGGTTTGTGGAAAAAATCCAGGAGATAGCCCTCTCCGGAGGATCGATAGAGGCAGAGGCCCGTTTCTCCACAGCACCTGCCGGTTTTTCCTTCAGCGAGGAGCACACCCCGCATGGCCCGAGTGCCCCGCTGGAATCTCTTGAGATCGAGGAGCAGCGATGGAACCGAGAGCTGGAACGTGTCTATTATGACACCGATCTCAGGGCAGCAGAAGCGGTCATCGATCTCCATCACCGGAATGTGCCGTTTTCCAGTATCCAGAAGGCGTTCTCTGTCGGAGTCATGGGGGGCAGGAGAAAACGCCACCTTGTTCCCACCCGCTGGTCCATCACCGCCTGTGATACCACGATCGGCAATCATCTCCTCTCCCGGGTCAAGCAGTGTTCACCGATAGATACCTGGCGGGTGCATGAGTTCTCCAGCCTCAACAACCGGTATGCCGTCATTCTGATGCCAACTGCCTGGCAGTATGAATGGACCGAAGCTTTTGTCAGGGTGCTTGGCAATGAGGAAGTGGTCTTCTCCGACTTTGAACGTCATAAACCAAAGAAAACATACTCACACCTGGGAGGCTGTTTTTACTCATGCAAGATGGCAGTTCTCGAAGCTCTTGCAGAGCAGCAGAAGCAGGCCGGAGCGATCATCCTCCGGGAAGCCCACTCTGGGTATGTCCCTCTTGGCGTCTTTAACGTCAGGGAAAATGTCAGAAATGCCATGAAACAGCCTGCATACGAATGTGAAGATGCTGCCGCGGTCAGAGAGTATCTGTCAGGAACATTCACCCTTCCCCTCCAGCGGTTTGAAGATGCCGGAGTCCTCATGAAAGAGATCGGAAGAAAACGCCAGACTTCTCTTCTTGATTTCCCTTAAAGCAGGTAGTAATCCGGGAGTTTGAAATGGACTCCCGTGAACCGGGATCGTTTTAAAAGAAAGGAGAGAGAGAGAGAGAGAGAGAGAGAGAAATCCTTTAGTTCTCATCTCCGGATTCATACGCCGATTCAGTATCCGGAGCATCTTCTGCACGATCTCCTCCCTGCTCACCGGCCTGATCACCTGCGATGCCGGTATCATCACCCGCCGGCCCGTCTTTAACGTCCGGTTCATCTTCATGCTTTTTGTTTT
>CAZXRT010000369.1:0-2707 GCA_964642535.1 uncultured Methanospirillum sp. | reverse complement strand
AAACACCGCCATTGGAACAGGGGTTGTTACTAGATTGTTGCTTGATCCAGGCTGCATATCTACATGTATTTCCACTATCTTTCTGTTCATTATTTTCACTCCTTTGCCCACTACTAATAATCGCGTTCGCTCAAAGTATGCAGATAAACGGCTTATTGCACTGAACTGATCCCAGCATGGAAGGCGTTACATACTCCATATTTCAAGAGCTTTCATAGAGAGGTATTCTGCTCTCTTCCGAATAGCGATCTCATCCCATACATCTGCATCAAGAAACGCAGAGAGCGTTTCGATGCCGTCAGCATACTTCCGCAATCCGCCTTTGTCACCTTGTCCGGATTTTTTTGTTTCCCAATCAGAGTCACGAATAGAGGCGTTTAATGCTTGCGTGATAATCGTTAAATTTCCAAGTGTCAGCAGCTTGCGATCGCGAAGATCTGCTGCACCTTTATCGCCACTAAAAACCCAGTGATTGCGCCATTTTTTTGGCATCATATGCTCAAGGCTGTACTTGTTTATACCAAGCAATTGTGTGGAATGGCGGCGGCGATCACGGATTCTAGACTCAAGTAGATAGAGAACACCTGCTGCGTATTTATTAGTAAGCCACGACTCATCAAAGGCAGCTTTAACCTCATCATTGGTTGGCATACGGTTAGTTTTATCGTCCTGACCACTAATGTAATCAATAAAGGCTTGCCTTGTTAAAATGCGGTTATAAATCAGGCGATCAGCAAATAGCTGATTGTAATTTTTCGTTGTCGTACGAGTAACAAGGCGGCGCATAATATACGACTCAAGATAATCATACAAGTCATTTCTGACAGACGCTTCCTGAATGTTGCGTTCAACAAAGAGAATATATGGGATCAGTGTCGCTGTATCGATGGCAAAAATTACAGCATTTAGCCGCTCGATTCCTGCTTCTGCGGGGAGCTCGTCATCGATAATTTCCGCATTGATAGCCTTTCTGAATACTGTAGCGTACTCCCTAATCTCTTTTAACAGAGAGTGTTTGTCACCGCCACAATAGTCTTTAATGAAGCGTTTATAGGAGTCAAACAGCTTCTCGACTTTTGAGAAAGCCTGCTTATCTTCAGCTTTCACTTCAATCGTATTGTCTTGTATCTTAATTTGTAGGAACGAATAGAAGAACAAGTCGATAAACGTCCTCTTCAAGCGCCCGGTTGTTACTTCTTTATCCCAATACTCTTTGGTCTCTTCGTCTTTTTCAAAAATGTCAAGCCAGAATTTCTTATATGTCGTTATATCATTGCGACCAAAGAAGTAATTCTTTAGAAGTTCGGCGGTTGTAAGACGCACTCCCAGAGAATTGATTGTATCGAAGATCTGTTGTTCATCTTCATCGGCGAAAAGGTCAATGCCGATAAATAGAATAGCATTACATATGGTATCAAAGTCCACACTTTTCGGATTAAGCTTGTCAATAAAATACTGATATGCTCGTGAGATATTATCTGCTCGATTTGTAGTTTCAATTCGTTCAAGGTCCATAATAGCATTATAGGCTTCAATATCGTTATGGTTATGCTGAATAACAGTACGATTATCGTCAAGCCGAAATCTTTTGTCAAATTTTCTCAGACTATCTGTTTTTAAGCATAATACTTTTAGGAGGATCGAAAGCGTCGTAAGCCGCTGCTGCCCATCAATTACAGTACGAACATCGCCAATGACACTCCCGGTGTCTGTTAATTGCTGTTTAAGAATTACCGATCCCATGAAGTAAGGCGTGCGTACCCGGCTTACGTTTTCGACATCTTCAAGCAAACGCTCCCACTGAGGTTCACCCCATACATATGCGCGTTGAAAAAACGGGATTTCTAAGATACGACTACCGTTAAAGACTTCGTTGATAGTGCGTTTTCCGGCATCCATTGTTGATCCTCCAAATATTATCATTTGTTGAACATGTTTAGTTGTCTACAAAAGCATCTTCATTAAAAATCCTGTCGAGTTCGGCATTGGATGTGATACCGCGCACTTTGTTACGTATGCTTAGCTTGCCCATATCTAAGCGGTAAAAATGCTCGCGTTGATCATTACCTCTTCCTTTACGGATAAGTTGAATCCGGCCGAAATGTTCGCCGTGCTTCTCAGCGAACTTGGCAAGACCAACTGCTTTGGGGTAGTTGTCCTTCCGGCTGGGGTCATGTGGCTCAAGCACATCAAAGACATAACCATGAACATCGGTACTGATGACCATCAAATCAGGAAACATCGGTGCTGTTATTCCGTTTGCTTCATATGGTATTTCTAGTGACCACTTCTTCCGATCAAGGTTGCGGAGCCAAGCTACTGCGCCTTTCTTCAATTCCTCTTTAACGAGACCGTCTTCCCACTCGTTAAGGCTTGCCTTGAAATCTCCGCTCTCAATAGGTATGAATAAATGATTCTCATATACTTTTGCTTCGTCGCCAACCAAGAAGTCTATAGTTTGAGGCAAATCCCAAGCTAGCGGAATTGGCGTTGTCGAGGTTTGCGCCAACCTCTTATAAACATCTCTACGTTCTTCTTTCAGTTTACGAAACGCTGACTGGTGTTCATCATACAGTATATTAAATTGGCTGTCGGCAAAGGTGTCCAATCGATCCATTGCGGCAATGTTACATGCCATGACAATAATTTCCGTCTTGACTTCCTCATAATCACGGCTTGAGTGACGCACCCAATATTCTCTATGCAA
>CAZXRT010000368.1:0-2710 GCA_964642535.1 uncultured Methanospirillum sp. | reverse complement strand
TCAGAGAGAGTTCATCACGCAGTGTATCGGTGAAGTACCTCCCCATGATGAGAGTACCTCCGGTTTTTTCATCATGGGTATGAAATGAGACCGGTCTTGATACGAGAAGGCCGGATCGTGTTCCGGTCTGAAAGACCATCTCATTGATAGAAGCGGACCGGTTTTTTGTATTGAGAAACGGGCTGTCAGGATTCAGGTAGGGAGCAAACTCCTCTCGTACCTTTTCGGTGACAGAATCGTCGCCTGTATAGTCACGTAAATAGAGGAGATCTCCGTTTTCATCAAAAAATCCGACAAGATGAATATCGATGTTGAGAAAGGATTCAGGACTCGTCTCTGTCTCGATGTAATCCGGTTTTTCTCCCTTAATATATGCTGCCGTATCATCCCAGACTGCATAATCTTCAGTCGTCCGACTCAGGCTTTTTATTGAGAGGTTCACCATCTCGGAGAACCGCTCCATCCTGCCCTGCATGTCATTGATCTCAAAAGACTGGTGAGTATCAAGGATAATAACCGAAACCGCAAGGGAGAGGGCCAGAAACAGAACGATACTCAATAGGATTGCGAAAATGAGTATCATCCGTGATCGTTGTAACGGATAGGTATCTGTCTCTTTCATGACCGGTCCTCGTCCTGACAGCAGAGTATCCCAAAAAAATCCGGATTTTGAAAAAACCGAAATCGCCGGTTTCCCACCAAACCGGTTTCCTGGCCGATTCATCGCATCATATTAAGCGATGATCAGTTCCTGTGAGTGATCATCAGGAGGGAAATTAATTAAACCTTGTCATGCACCAGGATCGTTTGGAGGCCTGATACCTGTGTACTGTCCAATCTGGTAATGGAATCGTAAAAACCGGAGAACCTTTTCAGATTCATTCCACCTGATGTCCAGGTTTTTTACCATCTCATCGATATGGCGGATCTGTTCTTCGACCTTTGCTTCAATTCCGGGCGCTTCTTCCTCTACAAGAGAAGATACGACAGAGAGGGGATTTCTGATTCCGTCATTGAGGATGGCAAGTTCTCCCAAGTTTTTCTCGATCTGACCCAGAAGGGCATTTCTTTCAGATTCAAACTGTCTCCGTTCAGAGATATCATGCAATACCGCGAGGCCCGCGTTCCTGCCTTCGTACGAAATAATTCTTAAATGCACTTCTACCGGGATGGTGCTTGCGTCATGGCTGCGAATGTCCCGGTAAAAGGTGAACGAAGAACCTGGGTTCACATTTCCTGCTTTTTCGTGAAAAGTTCCTGACATGAGAAACTGATCCGGAGTGCAGGCACCAGGCAGCGATCCAATCCCGGTCACCCATCGGGAAAAGACAGTGTTTGCTTCCAGAATTTGTCCTGCAGACTTGTCATCTTTGATCTCATAGAGAATCACCCCGTCGATGATATCAGAGAAGAGATCCCGGAATTTTTTCTCACTCGCTCTAACCGCATCTTCAGCATTCTTCCGGTCGGTAATGTCCAGGAGCGATGCGATACTTTTCCGCGTCCCCGGAATCATTGCAACGTGATTGACAATGTTTCTGATCTCTTTGTTTCTTTTCACAAATCTGAATTCATAGATCCAGGGAGCACTATCGGTGCGAATCCGGCGGTTTTTATGGAACTCTTTCATCCGCTTTAGATCTTCGGGTATAACAAAGATCGTCCAGGATACTTTTCCTTCCAGTTCTTCTTTACGGTACCCGGAAAGGATCTCCCACTGGGTGTTTGCCAGTGATATGGTGGTGTCTTCCTCTATGATAATGGACGCATTACCGGTGTTTTCAAATATTGCACGGTAAAAATTCTCAGATTCTACGAGTTCCATCTCAGCGAGTTTTCTCTTGGTGATGTCTGAGATCATACCAAAAGAACCTACGATCTCATCGCCTTCAAAGACCGGAACCGCTGACACGATGGCCCAGATGATAAGGCCGTCACGATGGACAAACCGGCGTTCATAGGATCTGCTCGTCCCTGACCATCTCTCCCGGGTCTTTTCCTGGTGGTCTGCAATATCCTCCGGGAGCATGAAATCCGTATATGTCCTGCCGATGATCTCCTCAGGTGAGTAACCGAGCATGGTTGCAAGCCGGGCATTGACATACATGGTCCGGTATGCCCTGTCTATCTCCCAGATTCCTTCCTGTGCTGTTTCCAGGATTCGGCGGTATTTCTCCTGGCTCAGGGAGAGAGAGCGCTCGGTATGATAATGGTGCACGGCACGGGTAACCTGGTGTGACAGTTCGGTGAAAACAGAATGGACATCCCCTCCTTTCTGGATAAAGTAGTCTGCCCCGTTATTCAGGGCTTCAATCACTACATCCTCCCTGCTTTTCCCGGTGAAAAAGATGAAGGGAATCTCAAGCCCCATCTCCCGGATTTTTTTCAGGAGGACGATTCCGTTGATATCAGGCATCTGGTAATCGGATATGACAGCATCAAACCGCTCCCTGCCAAGAAGGTCAAGTGCCACTGTTCCTGACTGGACTCCCGTGACGGTGAAATCACCCAGTTTTTCAAGTATGGTCTTTCCTATGTCAAGGAAATCAGTGTCATCATCAATATGGAGGATTCTCATAATGGCTGGGATGGTAATCCCCCTTCTTCAGGCCAGGGGAACTTCGGATATTGGTACTGCCGGGGTCGGGAGAATGCCCCGGCAGGATTCATTTCCTCTATAGAGCATAAGGATACCTGTCCAAAAACACTG
>CAZXRT010000367.1:0-2735 GCA_964642535.1 uncultured Methanospirillum sp. | reverse complement strand
GTATACCTCTATTCAGAGAGTGTTACACCATGAAGGCAATTCTGGCAACGGGGGGGATCATTCTGGTCATGCTCTGTCTCATCTCCAGCGGATCGGCGGAAGAGACAGCGGTTACTGGACAGCCCACGTATCCCTGGAACGGGATCTGGGAGACTGACTTGTATATCATGACGATCACGCAGAACGAATCGGTGATTGCAGCGGTTTATGAGCCTAAAGAAGGAATTCCTGTGGATATAGGTGTCCTTGAGGGAACAGTATCAGCAGACGGGAAGACCTTTTCCGGAGCCTGGACCGAGACCGGGCCGGTAACCTATACCCTGAGTGATGATGCAATGGCGTACACCGGAATCATCGGAGTCAGCCTGAACGGGGCGGTGATCAACCTGAACACCTCAACCACAGCGGCAACAAGAACCCTTCCCTCATTTGATCCTGCTCATGTCTGGACCGGGACGTGGAATGCAGACAGTTATACCGTCATGCTGGTGCAGGACGGTGGCCGGGTTACGGGGACCTACATCCCCCTTTCCAGCGTGAATGATGAGCCCGGAACTCTTGAAGGAGTCGTGTCCGGGGACGGACGTTCGTTTTCGGCAACCTGGAGAGAAGGGGGAAATTTCTCCTTTACCCTCTCTGGGGACCGGACATACTTCAACGGCACCTACACCATCCAGCCGGGTCTGGATGCAGCGTCTGATTCCTGGAACGGAATCAGAATCGCATAAATCTCTTTTTTCGTACAGTCTGACCTCTTCTGCACCGTGCGGATGTTCATCATAAGGCGGGGGATGCGGATGAGCCGGTTGTTCTCCTCCGTGATACTGCCTTAAGCAGTTCCCCGGCACCAAACAGAATAATCCCCGGAACGAGGCAGAGCAGCCACTGGTCTGCCGTGAGAGCAACGGTGTGAAAGAGCGTCTGAAAGAGGCGGGTCTCGGTGATCATGATGGTACCGATGAGCACCCAGGCGAATGCGTACAGGAGCCGCGGATTGGAGAAGGTGGACTGTTGAAATGCAGTCCCGGAGGGGAACCGGAGGTTCAGGGCGAGACCGATGTTCATGAGTGAGACCGAAGCAAGGGCCATGGTCTGACCGGTGTGGGACGAACCCGTGAGGATCTCTCCGGCCCGGTAGATCCAGAGGGCTGATCCGGCCATGAACAGCCCGGTAATACAAAGCCTCACATACATCGCACGGGAGATGATCGGCTCGTCTGATCGTCTTGGTTTCCGGGTCATGATCCCCGGTGAGGCAATATCCAGGCCGAGTGCTGCCCCGATGGGGGCGACGGTGAGCATATGGATCCAGAGAACCTGGCCGGGGGTGAAGAGAGCGGTTCCGGCGATGGCAAAGAGGGAAGAGCCCAGGAATGCCAGGATGAACATGAAGAGATTGGCGATCTGGATTCGCAGGAATTTCTGCAGGTTGTCATAGATCTTTCGCCCTTCTTCGATAGCAGCAATGATGGTTGCAAAGTTATCATCGGTGAGGATCATCTTGGCCGCTCCCTTGGCAACATCGGTCCCGGTAACACCCATGGCAATTCCGATATCGGCTGCCTTCAGTGCCGGAGCGTCATTCACCCCGTCACCGGTCATCGCCACGATATGACCCTTTTTGCGCAGCACGTTCACGAGCCTGACCTTGTGTTCGGGTGCCACCCGTGCAATCACCCCGATCTCATCAATCTGGTCTGATGCTTCCTGGTCACTCATCGCGGCAAACTCAGCTCCGGTGATGGCACGTCCGGTGATACCCAGTTCCCTGCCGATGGCACCGGCGGTCACGGCATGATCGCCCGTGATCATCCGGACCCGGATCCCTGCCTGATGTGCCTTTTCTATCGCGTTTTTAGCTTCCGGGCGGGGAGGATCCACTTCTCCGACAAGGGCGGTGATGGTCAGGTCATTCATCAGGGGCATCAGGTCACTGTCGGGGTGAAAAGAGGCCGGATCATACTCTCCCTGTGCAAACGCCAGTACCCGCAGTCCTTCACCAGCGATCCGGTCATTCTCTTCCGTCACCATCTCCCGCATCGGTGCAGTCAGTTCTGCTATCGAGCGGTCAGCAAGCAGACCATACCGGGAACGCGACAGGATAACATCCGGTGCCCCTTTTGCGTATGCCCGGATCACCGGTTTTCCCTGCCCGTCCTGCATCTCATGGAAGGTTGCCATGAACTTGTACTCGGAATCAAAAGGAATGCTGGCAACCCGCGGGCAGTTTTTCCGAAATTCACTGACGTTCAGCCCTCCTTTTTCCGCGAGAACATACAGTGCCCCTTCTGTTGGATCCCCGATAACCTGCCCGTCCCGGACTTCCGCATCGGTGCAGAGGGCACAGGGAAAGAGTACATGATCCAGGTTCTCTCCCGGATCTCCTACCGTCCGCTGGATCATCCCGACACTTGTGTATCCTTCCCCGGTGACACAATACCGGTGCCCGCCGGTTGATATCACCCGGACAGTCATCTGGTTCATGGTCAGGGTACCGGTCTTGTCAGAGTTGATACACGATGTTGACCCGAGGGTTTCTCCAGCCGGAAGGCTTTTGATGATCGCATTCCGGTCAGCCATGGCGACCGTTCCGATGGCAAGGATGCTGATCACGACGGCAGGTAGTGCATCAGGGATGGAACCGATGGCAAGGGAGACACCGATATTGAAGAGCGAAGAGAATGGCTGGCCCTGCGAGAGGCCGATGATGACAATGCTGAGAAACGCAAGGAGAG
>CAZXRT010000366.1:0-2736 GCA_964642535.1 uncultured Methanospirillum sp. | reverse complement strand
TTGTCAGAAGTGTACACCGACTGGCAGAAATGGTTTATCCACCTGACATCACCGTCCTTATGCCTGATGCGAAGGTCAAGCGAGAGGGTCCCCTTCTTCTCCGGAGATGCCTCCAGGTGGGATCTCCACCGATCCCTGTCATGTTCACAGACGATACGAGATCGAAGGTCCGGGTCCTGGTAGAACTCCCCGGCAGTATACCCGGTTATCGTCTCACATGACGGGGAGACGTACAGCATCGTGCCATTTGGATCGATCCAGTACAGCCATTCATGGGCATATTCAGCAATGGTCCGGAATTTTTCTTCGCTTTGTATGAGGCTCTCTTTCGATCGGGCACGGGATACCAGTATCCTGATGATCTGTTTGATCTCAGAGAACCGGGGGGCAACATCATACCCTTTCTTCAGGTAAAAGTCTGCTCCCGCATTGAGGGCGTCAATCACCACGGATTCGTCTCCCTGCCCGGTGAAGATGATAAACGGGATGGTTGGCAGATAATCCCGGACCTGCTTTAAAAACGATACTCCGTCGATATCTGGCATGAAATAGTCTGAAAGGATGGCATCATACGGGTTCAGGTGGATTTGGGAGAGGGCCTGGCTCCCGGATAACACGGTATCAACCTGGAAATCGGGATCATTCTCAAGAAAATTCTTTCCGATCTCAAGGATTTCAGGATCATCATCTACATATAAAACCCGCACCATCTCTGCCCCCCAGACAAGATGTTTACCAATACTCTCTCGATGAATAAAAAAACTCATGTTCTTTCATCCGCTACCCCGGTTTCGGATGTGTAATTTCCATGATTACCGGAATTCTGGCCTGATACATATCCTATTATAGTCCTGCAACATAGAGTCAGACAGGGAACAGAAGGATACCGGCATTGTGGGTAAAAAAGGCTGATTATAGCTGGAAAAAAAGGAAATAATGTATCTTCGGACTGCCCGGTCCCTGAAATGAAGAGTGGTCTGTCACGGTTATACGTGGCAGGATTCAGCCCGCACGGACCTGGGAGTATTCCGGTGTCTGTTTCCTGAAGATGATTCTGCACACGTGCATGCCCTATGCCATCAGAACTCATACCTGATGACCTGACTGACACGCCGCGCACCACCCGGAAACGAATACTGGTTGCTGATGATCGTGAAGATAACCGGTATTTTTTGCAGGTCTTACTGGAAGGGAACGGTTTTTTGGTGACCGCGGTCAGTAGCGGTGAGGAAGCTCTCGAAAAACTTCGGTCTGAACCGTTTGACGCTGTTATATCAGACATTCTCATGCCGGGAATGGACGGGTTCATACTCTGCCGGACCATAAAGGAAGACCCTGACATCGCGGATATTCCCTTTATCTTTTATTCCGCTTCCTACACTGAAGAAAAAGACCGCCTTTTCGGTCTTTCCCTGGGCGCTGATGAATATATCAGCAAGCCGGTGGAACCCGATGTGGTCATCAGAACCATCAGGTCTGTTTTTGAGAAGAGAGAGACGGGGCTTTTGATAGATACAGAGCAGCACCCGCCTGACAGCCTCTCTTTTTACTCTACATATGCTGATACCCTGGGCCGGAAACTGGATCGCAAGGTTGCTGAATCAGAGCAGCATCGAAAGGCTGCCCGGTTCAGCGAGAAAAAATACCTGCTGTTTCTCAAAAACCTCCAGGGGATCGGATATCTGGTTCAGGCCGGGGAGACCATTCCGGTGATCTTTGAAGGACAGGTCACCGAGATCAGCGGATATGAACCTGATGATTTTCTGAGTGGTTCGATAATCTGGCAGGATATTATCCATCCTGATGATATCGGGGAGTATCTCAAGGAAAAAACCTGTCCTGATCTCTGCTGCGGCTCACGGTTTTCGATACAGTACCGGATCGTGCATAAGAGTGGCGATATCAGATGGGTCCATGAGACCGCCACCTGCCTGTCTGACATTCCGGATGATACCCGGTTTATTCAGGGAGCCATCTATGACATCTCCCCCCAGAAACAGGCTGAGGAAGAGCTCCGCAGATCTGAGGAACAGTACCGGATGCTCTATGAAATGATGGCTGAAGGGATCGTCTTCCAGGATTCATCCGGCCGGATAATCAACGCCAATTCATCAGCAGAGCGGATTCTCGGGCTCACTCATGACCAGATCTTCGGGCGGACCAGTCTGGATCCCCGGTGGAGATGCATTCATGAAGATGGGTCCCCGTTTCCGGGAGAAGACCATCCTGCCATGGTATCGCTTCGGACCGGAGAGAAAGATCAGCAGATCATGGGAGTTTTCAATCCGAGTGAAGAGAGGTATCACTGGATTCAGGTAAACAGCGTTCCCCTGTTCATGAGCGGGGAAGAAACCCCGTATCAGGTTTTTACCACGTTTGAGGATATCACCCCTACCAAGGAGGCCGCTGATCATATCGAACATCTCAACCGGGTTCTTAAGGCGATCCGGATGGTGAACATGCTCATCACCACCGAGACCGACCGGGAGACGCTCCTCAACAAAGTATGCTCATTTCTTGCACAGGGGGGAGGATATGCAGGAGTGTGGATCATGTATGAGTCTGGTGGCAGTGTTCAGGTTTTCCAGGACACCCCCGGGACAGATGTTGCAGGATGTGATCCGGTCTCTTCCCTGACACCGGAAGAGATCAGGTCATGGATTCCTTCAGAGGGCATCGCAGAACACCAGGTGATCATCCATCCGCTGATGACCTGTTACCGCGAAGAGGAGACAG
>CAZXRT010000365.1:0-2762 GCA_964642535.1 uncultured Methanospirillum sp. | reverse complement strand
GGTTATGTTTGCAGGATGGTGTAAAAACCTGGTCCAGAGGATGAACCAGAATTATGGGACGATCTCTCCTCGAAAATGTTTTGAGGGTTCTGAACCTGAAAACTGCATGATCAATCATCGCATTCTCCTCGCAGCACAGGAAAAAAAGAAAGTAATGCTCTATCTCCTTCCTGAAGCTGGACCGGAGGTTGCCGATGATGTTATTCAACGTCTCTCCCCCGAATGGAATCTGGATCTTTGAACAATTATCTATCCAGCCTGATAAAAGGGCTGTTTTTTTAATATTGCAGTGAAGTGCAGAAAGTATTTCTGCACAGGACTTTTGACATATAAGGCATGAAGTTCAGCGTCTCATCGTTGATTCTGGCACTGATAGTCCTGCTGTGCAGCAGTACCGGGACTGTTTTTGCCGATAATACTTCTTCCACCGACTGGTTTGAGAAGGGAAACCAATCAATCCAGGCGGAAAACTGGGAAGAAGCCATAGATGCGTTTAAGAACGCAGTTGAAGAAGACTCAGAGAATGATGCAGCTTGGTTCAAACTCGGAGGATCATACCTCCAGAATGGAAATGCTTCTGATGCATTTGATGCATATACGAAAGCAACCTCAGTAAACCAGGACAATTATGATGCCTGGGCAATGCTCGGGTATGTAAATCTCTATGCCCGAAGCCCTCCGGATGCTGCAGCAGCCCTTGTTGCACTGGAAAAGGCCCAGCCGATCTTTTCACAGAATGCAGGTGTCCACATAAACTATGCAATTGCAAACCTTCTTGAAGGAAATGCTGAAACCGCTGAAAGTTCTCTCGAAGAACTGACCACATCAGATGAATCCAATGAACGGGCATGGTACTGGCTTGGGGTGACCCGGTCTGATAACGGAAAGCTCGAAGAAGGTCTGGAAGCATTTACCCGTGCTGTTGATATCAACAGTGAGTACAAGGATGCCTGGTTTGCGAAGGGAGATGTTGAAGGGTACCTTGGAAAACAGGAAGAATCAGAACAGTCATTTGACAAGGTTCTCTCACTCAATGCGGACTATGCAGAGCCATTCAGATCCTCAGAGATGAATGATGCTGATGTGTATTACCGCAAAGGTGTCATCGCATTCGATAAGGAGAATGACACCGATGCAATGACAAATTTTGAAAAATCCCTTGAATTAAATTCTGAAAACCATAATGCTCTCTATTACAAGGGATTAATTCTCTTTACCCAGGAAGATTATGATGGATCCTTACAGGCCCTTACTGAGGCAGTACGGCTGAAAGAGGACTTTGCAAATGCATGGTACTGGAAGGGTCGGGCAAACCTGAAACTTCTCAACATCGGTGAGGCAGTCCCTGACCTGCAGAATGCAACAACCTACAATGACAACCTGACTGATGCATGGTACTATCTCGGTGTGGTTCTGAGTGACTCCGGCTCGTATGAAGACGGAGTGTTTGCATTTGACAAGGTAACTGATGCAAGCCCCAAAAATGCTGAGGCCTGGTATTTCAAGGGAATCGATCAGATCCAGCTTGAAAAGACCGAGGATGGAATGGACTCCCTCGAACAGGCATTGCAGCTCAACTCCACCACATTCACTCCTGACCTTCAGGCCAATGCCTGGTACCTGATCGGGATAAACCAGGTAGGAGAAGGAAACCACGAGCAGGCATCGGAATCATTCAAAGAATCAGTCGCTCTTAATGAGACGAACGAAGTTTCCTGGAATGCTTATGGGACTGCCCTGAACGAGATCAAGAAGTACGAGGAAGCCTTGACAGCCTTTGAGAAGGCGATCGATGTGAACGAGTCCGTATCTGAGTTCTGGTTCAACAAGGGGAACGTTCAGAGAAACCTGAACCAGACTGAAGAAGCTCTCAGCTCCTATGACAAGGCCATCGAACTCGATCCGCAACCCCGCGTATGGTATTCCAAGGGTATCGCCCTGATGCAGCTGGGAAGGGATGCTGAAGCACTGGAAGCACTGAATTCAGGTCTGGAACTTGATGAAAACCTCGCTTCACTCTGGTATGTAAAGGCCGGGGCTCTCAGCAACCTGGGAAGATATGATGAGGCTCTTGAGGCAATCGACAAGGCACTTGAACTTGATTCTGCCTACGAAGCGGCACTCCAGCTGAAAGAGGAAATTACTGCAAAGCAGGGTGGGAACACGGAAGAGTCCTCTGAAACATCAGAACTCTTTGTTCCGGAAGAGAATGCAAATATTACCCCGGCAGTATCAGACTTCGACAACACCTCCTCTCAGATCTCTTTTTCTGAATCATCCGGTGAGGAAGAGCTTGAAACTCTGAACTAACCTTTTTTCCAAAGTTTCTTCTTCTCGCCGGGAATACATGTACGATCCAAACTCCTGAGAAGGACATCCAGTTAGGATTTCTTCATGGGATGTCCTGTATCCCGGCAGATTAACCATGAATGAAGGTGAAAAAAACCTCCTGATGCTCTGTGCCATTGATCATGCCAGGCACGGCCATTATGATGACGCACTCGAGGTCATCACCCGGATCCTTGATGAGGAACCTGATGATTACCAGGCACTCTTTCATAAGATCTTTACGCTCCGGATGGCAGGGAGGAAGGATGAAGCCAGGGATATTATCACCAGCCTGCTGGTTCTGATGCCCGACTCTGCCGGTGTTCATTTTCAGGCAGGTCAGATTTTTTCCGACTGTGGCGACCAACAAAAGGCACGGGATCATTTTGCACGGGTTACTGAACTCCAGCCCTTTTCTCCAGACGCCTGGATCG
>CAZXRT010000364.1:0-2766 GCA_964642535.1 uncultured Methanospirillum sp. | reverse complement strand
GTTTCTGCGAATTTTTCAAACTGAACCGGCTTGACAACATAACTGTTCGCACCGAGCTGGTAGCTCTTGATAACATCGATATCCTGATTGGATGAGGTAAAAACAACGACCGGATGGGTGGCTGTGCGCGGATCCTCCCGAAGCATTTTCAGGATTTCTGTCCCTCCCAGACGCGGCATCTTGAGATCAAGAAAAATGACCACCGGCCCTGAAGGAGCCTGATCCTCATACCTCCCTCTTCCTAATAGGTATTCAAGTGCCTCCCTGCCATCCGGAAAGACCCGTACCTGATCACCCATGTCAATCCATTCAACGACATTGAGAAACAGTTCAATATCATTCTGGCTGTCTTCAATGAGCACCAACTCCAGTCCTGAATCATTCCTCGTCATTTCTGCCACCCAACGTAAAGGAGAAGATACTTCCAGCGCCTTCAACAGACCGTGCCCTGATCTGCCCTCCATGGCGGGATATTATCCGTTTCACAATTGCCAGCCCCACTCCGGTCCCCTCATACTCCTCTGACAGATGAAGTCGCATGAAGACATCAAATATCTTATCTGCATATTGCATATCAAAACCTATCCCATTGTCCTGAACCGTATACTCCCCTTTTCCATCGGGATTCAAATACCCGATGCTGATCGCAGGAGAAGGCTGACCCCGGGAAAATTTCATCGCATTCGAGATGAGATTGATAAAAACCTGGCGTATCAGGGTCGGATCTCCCTCTGCAGGAGGGAGATCCCCTATAGTAATGTCAAAATGAGTGCCCCGGTCCAGCGCAGAAAGTTCACTGACAACTTCTGATACGAGCGATCTCATATCTATCAGGGAGCAGTTGATCGGATGTTTTGACATCCTGGAAAAGTTTAGAAGATCATCGATCAGACGATCCATCTGCCTGACATTTTCATGAATTTTTTCAAAATAATATTTGAATTCATCAGTTTTTCCCGAGTCTGCCTTCATGGACAGAATATAGGAGAACCCGTCAATCGCCCTTATAGGAGCGCGAAGATCATGGGAGACGGTGTAGGAAAAGGAGTCAAGCTCGAGGATCGTCTCTTCCAGTTCACTGGTCCGGATTCTGACCTCCTCTTCCAGCATCCTGTTCAGGTTGAGCAGTGACTGTTCAGCCTTCTTCTTCTCCGTTACATCCCTGATGATGGTCACGATCTTCTCCACCCTTCCATCGATCAGGATAGGAATGATTCTGATTTCAACATGAATCGCATCATCCCTGCGGGTGTACTCTCTCTCAGCAACCAGAACTTCCCCTGACCGCCAGACTGATTCATACCCTTCCCGAAGGTCGGCGGTGATGAGGGGAAAGAGGGAGAAAAGGGAAGATCCTATCTCCGGACCATGGCTGATGGAAAAGAATTCTAGCCATTTACCAAGACTTGAATTAACAAGAAGCACTTCATACGAACGGTTAATCACATGGACACCATCTGTCATGGCATCGATGGTAGACCGGTATAAAAGATCAGATTCACGGAGGCTTTCCTGGAGAGCCTTCATCTCCGTAATGTCCCGGCCTGTCAGCTGGTATTCCTGAACCGATCCATTACGGTCAAAAAAGGCGAGAACACTCCATTGCACCCAGCGGATTGAGCCATCCTCCAGACTGATCTGCTGATCCATCATTCCCGATGGCTTTTGCGGAGTCAGACTCTGCAATAACAGCCGTTCCTCATCCTGCAGATCACCGGGAGCATGAGGATTGAAACAGGAACCCTGACCCTCATTAACGGGCAGCGAGAAAAAGTCCCGATACGCATCATTCACAAATACAGAACCGTCATCAGGCCGGAACCGGCAGATCAGGTCGCGCTGTGTTTCAAAAACTTCACGGTACCGGATTTCACTCTCAATGGCCCTCTGCTCCTCTTCCCGGAGATTCTGAACAAGATTTCTGATGCTTGCAATGAGCCGGTTCATACTTTCCTGGAGGAGGGATAGTTCTATCCCCATCCCTGAACTCACAGAATGATTCAGGTCACCATCAGCAATCCGGTCAACATCCCGAACCATCTGTTCAATCGGGCGGGAAAGGCGTTGGGAGACAAAGAGCGAAAGAAGGAGACCTCCGATGATGGCGATAACAGCCAGGGCGATATGGTATGCCTGGATACGCTTCATCGCATCCCTGATACGCTCATCAAGATAGGTGATCTCAACAATCACACTTTTATCAGCAGCATATTGATCATTTCGCAGGTCAATCAGAAGGTACTTCACGGTTTTCCCTTCCTTTGGATGAATCAGTTCCAGACTGCGACGTTGATCGAGAACCTGTTTGAGTATCTTTTGCTCATCCTCTGTTGCCTTGTAACTGGTATTTGTGAGCAGGCGAAAATTTTTTGCAAATAGACGGTATCCTTCGATATCAGGGTTTGTCTGGCTGAGATGATCCAGATACGGAGTATAATTCAGACGGCTGCGTTCATGGGTAAAATCATCGACAGCCAGTGAGAGTTCGATGATGTACCGGTGATTCGGAGTGGGCATATAGGCATATTTTGTGAGATTTCCTGAGTAATATTCCATGGAGACACGGTCAGGAAAAAAACCGCTCTGATTGATGATCCGGGAGAGATACACAGCAAAATCAGGATAGATGACTGAAAAATCAAGGAGATTTTCTGCCGGATCCGTACTTTTGACGATGACTGCCGATTCATTAATCACATGTATTCCCATC
The DNA here is from genome assembly GCA_964642535.1 of uncultured Methanospirillum sp. GTDB lineage: Archaea > Halobacteriota > Methanomicrobia > Methanomicrobiales > Methanospirillaceae > Methanospirillum. The sequence goes on along the minus strand of CAZXRT010000364.1, from coordinate 56 downwards.
CCCCTGATCTGCGGGCTGAGGGAATCCAGGTCCATACGTGAGATATCTCCTCCTGA
>CAZXRT010000363.1:1481-2788 GCA_964642535.1 uncultured Methanospirillum sp. | reverse complement strand
AGGAGGAAGACTGAAGCGGCACTCAAAGAGAGTAAAACCCGGATCAGCCAGATCGTCTCCCACCTTCCCGTTCCCCTCCTCTACGTCGGATCGGCTGGTGATATTGAGATCATGAACAGCCGGTTTGTCCAGACCTTCGGTTTTTCACATCTTGAAATTCCCACCCTTTTTGCTTTCTGGGACAGAATCTTTCCGGATGAGATGTACCGGCAGTGGGTGAAGCATACCTGGCAGAGAGCAGTAGAGAAGGCCAGAACAATCGGAAAAGACATAGAACCGGCAGAATATTCTGTAACCTGTCAGAATGGAGACCGCCGGGTTGTTCAGATCTCAGGGATCACCATAGAAGACCATGTCCTGGTGACATTTGTAGACTTCACCGACAAGCGGCATGCAGAAGAGGCAGTAAGGGAAGCCAACCAGAAACTCAGGTTCCTTACCGGTATCACCCGGCATGACATCTTCAATCAGCTCAATGCCATGTATCTGTACCTGGATATGGCAATGGAGGAAGAAGAACCTGAGCTCATCCATGATTATGTCAGGCGTGTCCAGAATGCAGGAAAGAGAATCGAAGCGATCACGGGCTTTACCCGGGAATTTGAACATTTCGGTACGGAATCCAGTGCCTGGCAGAACGTAAGCGGAATCATCGAAGCAGCCAAAACCGAGATTCCCACCGGGATCATCTCGATCAACAATACTATCACTGATGAACTGGAGATCTACGCCGATCCCATCATCAGGAAAGTCTTCTCCACTCTCTTTGACAATGCCATCAGGCATGGAGGGAAAGAGATCACGAAGGTAGATATCTCAACCCGCAGAGACGACACCACTCTTACCATTGTGTTCAGGGATGACGGAGAGGGTGTCCGGGCATCTGATAAAGAGAAGATTTTTGCAAACGGGTTTGGCAAGAACACCGGAATCGGACTCTTCCTGTCCCGTGAAATCCTTGCTATCAATGATCTCTCCATGGTGGAGACCGGAATAGAGGGAGAAGGGGCATGCTTCGAGATTCATGTCCCGGCAGGCAAATTCAGAAGCGTGATGGGTGAATCCGGAGCGTAAGGCTGAGGAAAAGGAGCAGAATGCTCAGGAACAGGCAGAAAAGATATACTCCCTGGATACCGGGCATCACCCCGTCAAGGATGTCACGCACTGACACTGACCCTCCGCTTCCAACCCGGATTCCGGCAGAGAAAAAAAGTTGAACAAATGACACCGCCATCAATGCGGAGAATTCGGTCACCGTCTCGATGATCCCTCCGGCTGTTCCGATATACTGCAGGGGAACGAGTGAG
>CAZXRT010000363.1:0-1471 GCA_964642535.1 uncultured Methanospirillum sp. | reverse complement strand
CAACCGAGGGCGAACATGATTCCCAGCATCAGCAGGGAGAAGAAGACAGCATTCATCACACCGATCACCGGCGAGAGGAGCATTCCGATGCTGGAGAGGATCGCAAAAACCGCAGAGAGTATAAGAAGAAGTCTCATACCCGAGATTCCGAATTTTTCCATGTAAAAACCGGAGAACGGACCTCCTGCAGCAGCAACAAGGGCCCCGGCACCCATGATGATCCCTGACATAAAAGGGGAGATATTGAGAATTTCAGCGAGATATACCGGTAAAAAATACAGAGAGATCCGATAGATGCAATAGAGGCAAAACGTGATGATCAACGGGATCAGGATGATTCGCTTCGTCATAAAACTGAAATCAATAAGCGGATGATCAGTTTTCTTCTCCCACCTGATCAGGAGGAACGCAGATACCAGGGAGATCACCAGGGTCTGAAGGAAAAAGACCGGATTGTGCTCAAGAAGGCCGAGATTCATACCGATACAGAACAATCCAAGCGTTAGAAAGGTCAGGATAAAACCGGGAGCATCATATCTCATCAGTGCTGACCGGGGAGGAGAATCAGGGATTGCAATATACCCGATGATCAGGATAAAAACCCCCGGGGGGATGAGGACAAGAAACATCGGAGCCCACCCCAAATCCTGGAGGATCAAACCACAGATAACCGGGCCGATCACTGATCCCAGGCCCATTCCCATGACGGTATACCCGATTGATCGGCCACGCCGTTCTTCTGATATGTATATCATGATGATGGGTAAAGATACGGCGAGGCTGAGAGTAAGTCCGGTTGCTGTGATAAATCTGCCTGCCAGCAGCCACTGCATGGAGCCTGCGATCGAGGAGAAAAAAGAGCCAAGGGTGAAGAGAAGGATTCCGGCAAGGAAGATCCGTTTCATCCCGACCTGATCACCGAGGCGTCCGGCAAAAATGAGGGCACTGGCAAAGATCACTCCCTCTATAAGAAAGAGAAAAGAGGCGTAATCACCTCCGAAGTCCCAGACCACAGAAGATATTCCCATGGGAAGGATGGAACTGTCTATTCCCCCCATCATAAACCGGAGAGCGACGGCAAGAACGATCAGGTACTGGTGCTCCGACCGCCCTCCACCAGGGAATTCATACCACTTATTGGAGCCGGCTCACGATTAAATGCGCCGATATTGTTGAGATACAGAGGTATGGATTCCGGAATGGTGTTCTGATTCGGGAATAGATATTCATGGAAATACCGCTGAGTACCAGATCATGATTCTGAGGGGAGGCAAGGCAGGACCTTCCCTTTTGTGTATTTTTCTGGTGATGATCTCATCAGGATGCCTGAATAGCTCTCCGATGATGAACGGTTCGGTATCAGAGCAGGAGATCGGATCCAGTCAGTTGTCCCCTCTTGTTCTCTACACCGAAGAGCAGCCTCCATTCAATTACATCAACGAAGAGGGACTGGTTGCCGGACGATCCACCG
>CAZXRT010000362.1:0-2790 GCA_964642535.1 uncultured Methanospirillum sp. | reverse complement strand
TTTTTCCCTCTGAGCCGGTTGTATAACCCTCCGGCAATGATACCTGATACCATCAGGGCAAGAGAGAGGCTGGTGATGATAAGTCCGGCATCAGATGTTCCAAATCCTTTGACATACTGCAGGTAAAAGGGAAGAAGATAACTGATACCCGCCATGCAGAAGAAGACCAGTGCCATGATCAGGTTCAGGATTAGAAAATTCCGGTTGGAAAAAAGACGGATTTCAAGGAGTGGATCCGATCTCCTCATCTCATACCAGATGAATCCTCCAAGTGTACACACCGCAAGGAGAAGGGTTCCGATGATCACCGGCGAAGTCCATCCAAAGGTCATCCCTTCTGATACCGCAAAGAGAAGAGATGCAAGCCCGATAAAGATCAGGAATGCGCCGCCCGTATCAAATGACCGGATCTCCGTACTGGCGACATGAGGGGGAATCACTTTTTCTCCGAGCAGGATGGCACAAATACCAACCGGTACATTGATAAAAAAGATCCAGTGCCAGGAGAGATACTGGGTCAGAACTCCTCCAAGAGTCGGGCCGATTGCAGTTCCAAGGCCTGCAGCGGTCATTATGATACCCATCGCTTTTCCTTTCAGGTCCATGGGAATATACGCAGTGATCATGGCCGGAGCGATGGCGGTGATCATCGCCCCTCCGACGGCCTGAAACACCCGTGAAATGAGAAGAACATGGAATGAATTCAGGAAATCCGGGAAAAACCCACAGGAAAATGATCCGATGATAAAAATCAGAAACCCGGATAGGAATATCCGTTTAAATCCAACCCGGTCTGCAAGTTTTCCAAAAATCATTACACATCCTGCCATAACCAGGAGGTAGATGGTCGCAACCCAGCTGACGGTGCTGGATGAGAGATCAAAACTCGATGAAATGGTTGGAAGAGCGATATTGACGATCGTCCCATCCAGTGATGACATAAAAATGGCAAGAGAGATTGAGATGGTCAGGAGTGTGTATCCTGCCATGGATGCATTCCGGCTCTTCTGATCCATACCACTTAGTGGGTGAGCCGGGGTAATGAGGAGTTGGTTTTTACATCGCATCCCGGTCCATGAAGATGGACGGGACTTGAAAATCATCAGCCAGAAGATGCATGGATACCATCATTGAGGAAAGATAGAACCCTCCGGTTCAAATACGTTGAATATCTTATCTACTCTTATAGGTGGTTGCGATATCCGGCACTCCTGACTCATCCAGTCAATTAAAAAAACCGTCATCTCTTCTGCACAAGGCCGGTGTTTTTTTCCCCGGTCTTGGAAGCCTTCTGAATTATAACCCGCTCTGGCTTCGAAGCGACCTGATGGCAGGAGCTGTGGTATTTGCCGTTCTCATCCCATCCAACCTGGCCTATGGAGAACTTGCCGGGTTTGTGCCGGTTGTCGGATTATATGCCGGATTTGTCGCGATGCTCATATATGCAATATTCAGCAGCTCACGTCAGATTATTGTAGGCCCGGAATCTACTACCGCTATTCTGCTGGCTACGACCATCGCACCCATGGCCGGGGGTGATTATGCCCGGTTTACCTCTCTTGCTGCTACTCTTGCCATCATTATCGGAATCATCTGCATTCTGGCCGGGCGTTTCAGACTCGGATTTGTATCAGATTTCTTCTCAAAACCCATTCTTACAGGATATATCACCGGCACGTCCCTGATTGTCATCGCCAGTCAGCTGGGAAAACTTCTTGGCATCAGTCTTTCCAGCGATGATATCATGGAAAAGATGGTTGAGCTCGTGACAAAACTGGATCAGACTCAGTATATCACTCTCGGTTTGGGCATCGCGATAATCATCATTCTCCTGCTATTCAGGAGATATCAGCCGGCGTTGCCCGGGCCTCTGATCATGATCATTGTGGCAATCATCCTCTCCACCGTCTTTCATTTTGAGGAACATGGTATTGCCATTGTTGGAAACATTTCCAGCGGCCTTCCTACTCTTCAAATCCCGCTGATCAGCCTTTCAGATCTACAGACCCTGATTCCGGCAGCATTTGCCATATCCATCATACTCTTTACCGATGGAACACTCACGGCACGGGTGTTTGCAAAAAAGAATCATTACACTCTTGACTCGAATAAAGAACTGATCGCATTTGGATCTGCAAATTTGTGCACCGGTCTGTTCCAGAGTTTTCCGGTTGGAGCAAGCTCTACGAAAACTGCCGTCTGTGATAGTTCAGGGGGAAAAAGTCAGCTCGCCGGAATTATCGCGGCCGCCCTGGTTATCCTTTTTCTCTTGTTTTTTACCTCAGTTCTTGAGAACCTTCCTCTGGTTGCCCTGGCCGCGATTGTGATTGTTGCCGGAATGAGCCTGATTGACATTCAGGAATTTCGTGAGATCTACCATGTCAGGAGGAGTGAATTTTTCCTGGCCCTCTTTACCGTCCTCGGAGTCCTCGCCTTCGGACTGATTCAGGGAGTTGCTTTCGCGGTTGGTTTTTCCCTTCTGGAATTTATCAGACGGGTATACAGACCACACACATCCATTCTCGGAATTCAGAGTGGCAGGGATGGTTTTCACTCAGCAACTGATGAAGAAGAGAAAGATTTTTTCCCCGGACTCATTGTGTACCGGTTTGATGCTCCCCTGTTCTTTGGAAATTCTTCCTTTTTCTCAGCGGATCTGAAGAATGCTATATCTGGATACCACGGAAAAGTCCGATATATTCTCATTGATGCTACGGCAATTCCTGACATGGATTCTTCTGCTGCAGAGACCTGTGGAGAACTGCACAAAGAACTTACCGACCTGGGAAT
>CAZXRT010000361.1:0-2793 GCA_964642535.1 uncultured Methanospirillum sp. | reverse complement strand
ATGGAAACGGTGACTGCCAGATGCCGCCCAAGAATTATGTAACCCTTCCGGGCGGGGATTTTCGAACAATGCCCTCTTTCCTTCCCGGTCTGAACCTTGCCGGAGTCAAGATCGTAAATGTCCATCCCCACAACCGTGAAGCAGGACTGCCTACCGTCATGGCCCTCACTATCCTCCTGGATCCTCCGACGGGAAAGCCGGTTGCCATTCTGAACGCAACCGGCCTTACTGACCTTCGGACCGGTGCATCAGCAGCAGTAGCGACCGCAGCACTTGCCGCAGGAAAGAAAGGAAGCGTCGGGATCATCGGAGCAGGACGACAGGCCCGGGCAGGACTCCGGGCGATCGATGCCGTGTATGAGATCTCCCGGGTCAGGATCTGGTCAAGGAATATAGCCCATGCAGAAAAGATGGCATCTGAATTTCCCGATCTTGATGTATCGGTCACATCACTGGAACAGGCAGCAGATGCTGATGTCATCCTTACTACGACTCCGTCAACAGAGCCCCTGATCAAAGATGACTGGATCCGGAGTGGAACCCATATCAATGCGATAGGAGCCGATGCACCGGGAAAACAGGAACTTGACCCCCGGATCCTCACCCGTGCCCGGGTGTTTGTTGATGATCGTGAGCAGGCCGTTCATTCAGGGGAGGTGAATGTCCCCATCAGTCGCGGGCTTTACTCACCGGAGGCGATCTCCGGAACACTCGGGGAGGTACTGACCGGAAAGGCAAAAAGAATGAGCACGGATGCTATCACGATCTTTGATTCAACCGGGATTGCCATCACTGACCTTGCGGTTGCATCCCTTGCCATGAAATGCGGGAAGGCCATCGAACTTCCCTTCCTGTGACAAATTACGAAGTTGTCCGAAACCCGCCTTTTGGGACACGGATCTCAAACCTGGCCCCCACCTCGAACTCCCCGTTTTCCACGATGGAAAGTCCGGTGATCGAGAGGATCTCCCGTGACAGAAAGAGACCAAAACCGGTGTTGCTGAAATATTTCCGGATAAAGATATTCTCCTTCTCGGCCATCGGAATCCCCCCTCCGTCATCCTCATACACCAGTTTGAGTTCCGGATCTGCCGGTTTGGCGGAAATACTGATCTTCGTCATCTTTCTCCCGTACCGAAGGGAGTTATCAATCAGGTTAAAGAATACTTTTTCCAGGAGAGGATCAGCAAATACTTCAATATAATCAACGTTCAGATCCAGGGATACCTGGGCGGTATCAAGGAGGGATGCGGCTTTTTCAATCGTCTCTTTCAGATTCTGCCAGAGAGGAGACTGGATACCAACGGTCTGGTAATCACGGGTAAAGAGGATCTGACGGGTGATGGTGTCTGCACATTTCTTCTCTTTGGCAAGATAGTCAAGGAGTTCGGGATCATTGGTCAGGTCTTCAGAGAGGTCCAGGTATCCGGTCAGAACCGTCAGCTGGTTCAGAATATCATGCCTGGTGATGCTGGAGAGAAGGTTGAGTTTCTGATTGGAGGTCCGGATGGCAGTTTCAAACCGTTTTCTCTCGGATATATCCCGGGCAATCGAAAGAACCACGATCTCTCCCCGGAATTCGTACATATGGGCACTGATCTCAAGGGGAATCTTCTCCCCTGACCGGGTTACATACTGCGTTTCAAAAGTTGCATGCCTCAGGGATTGAAGGTCTTTCAGGTGTTTCTTTGAATATCCTTTCATATCCTCTGCTTCCACATCATCTGGCGACATGGTAAGGAGTTCGTCACTGGAATAGTCAAGGAGTCTGCATGCCGTATTGTTCACCTCAATAAAATTGCCTGCAGTATCCTCACCGATCAGGCGGTACAGAAAGATCGAATCGTTTGCATTCGAAAAGAGGGTTCGAAACCGCTCCTCGCTCTCCATGAGAGAGAGTTCGGCGTTTTTCCGTTCGGTGATATCCTCCAGGATCTCAAGAGCACCAATCACCTCACCATCTGCGTTATGAATGGGAGCTGCAGTAAAGAAGATCCACGAACCCTTCTCACCCAGGAGGGGAAAGAAATCCACGGCCTGATACCCTCCCTCCACCAGTTCAGACCTCTGGTAATACTCTGATCTCAGGGAATTCAAGGCAGTCGTATCTTCATCGACGATGAAATCAGCGATGCATGAACTTTTTTCAGGATAAAAGGCACGCCAGTGTTCATCAGTCCCGACCACCGTACCTGCAGGAATCCGGGAGTACTTTTCCAGGGCACGATTCCACTGGATCACACGGTGATTGCGATCTATGACAAACATCGGGACCGGGGATCCGGATATGATCGCCTGCAGGGTGGTTTCGCTGTCCCGAAGTGCCTTTTGTGCCTCAATCTTCTGGGTGGTATCAATGCCGATGGCCACAAACAGGGTTTCGGAATCAGATGAGCCCCTGATGGCTCGGGTGTTCCAGAGAATCTCTTTGATATCTCCGCTTCTGGTCCTGATGGTGGTCTGAAAATCCTGCAGATACAGATTTTCCATCACGATCCTGCGGATGGAATCAGACACGTACTCCCTGTACCCTGCATCAGGGTACAGGGATTTCCAGACCCAGGAGCTCCCGGTGACCTCTGCATTCGAATACCCGCTGATCTCCTCTGCTGCATGGTTCCAGATCAGGATCGAACCCTGCCGGTCAAGGACCATGAGCCAGACGTTGGCATTCATGATTATGCTCTCCTGAAGCCGGGTGAGGGATCTGATCTTCTCCTCACTGACTTTCTGGGCCGTGATATCCTGAAGGATCTCAACTCCCCCGATGATTCTCCCTTCAGAATCACGAAT
>CAZXRT010000360.1:0-2796 GCA_964642535.1 uncultured Methanospirillum sp. | reverse complement strand
GACTGCTGGGAAGGGCCGGGATCGTGAGGTTCTGATGCCTCGTGATATCATCAGGCAGGCCTGCAGCGTTCTGTTTGCACCCGGCCAGGTTGTAGAGGTCAGGGCTCTGGGCAGGCGGGTGATCGCTTCGGGCTACTTTGATCAGTTCGATCTCCTTGCTGACCGGGCAGAGGGCCTGGACCGGGGCGGAGAGTATGACGGAGTCTATGTCACGTTAAATCCGGTGAACGATGCCCTCCTCTCGCGGCGGACAAACCGGATCGAAGGAAGGCTTGGGAGCCGGGACGCGACGACATCTGACCGGGATATCACCCGCCGGTGCTGGCTGCCGGTGGATATCGATCCGGTCAGGCCGACAGGCGTCTCTTCGTCTGATGGAGAGCACGAGGCTGCTCTTGCGAAAGCCGGTCAGATTGCTTCATTCCTCTCCGGTCTCGGGTGGCCTGATCCGGTGATGGCAGACTCGGGCAACGGGGCACACCTGCTGTAATGCATCGACCTTCCGGTGGATGATGAGAGCCGTGACCTCGTGAAAGGCGTCCTGGAGAGCCTGGACCTCCTCTTCTCTGATGATCTCTGCCGGGTGGATACCGCGAACTTCAACGCGGGTCGGATCTGGAAACTGTACGGGACATGGGCCCGGAAGGGTGATACCACGAGGGACCGGCCACACCGGGTCTCAAAGATCCTCTCGGTCACAGAGCCGGTCAGAACGGTAGACCGGGAGCTTCTCACCCGGCTTGCTGCGATGATTCCGGCGGGAGAGACGGTCCGGCCGACCGGAAAGGACCGGAGGCGGGGCAGGCAGATCGTTCTTGCTGACTGGCTGCAGGAGTATGGGGTAGGGTACCGGCACAAGCCGTTTGCGGGTGGTGACTGTTATGTCCTAGATGACTGTCCGTTCTCACCAGATCACTCGGACGGTGCGTACTGTATCCAGTTTGCGAACGGGGCGATCTTTGCCGGATGTCATCATTCCTCCTGCGGGGGAGGGGTTCAGCGGTGGGCAGAACTGCGGGAGCGGTTCGAAGGGACGATCGAAGAGCGGATGAAACGGCTGAGGCTGCGGCGGCGGGAAGAGGATGCACCGGGCCCCACGCCACGGCCATTGCCGGCAGAGGAGAAGGAAACGGCTGTGGGAACAGAGGTAGCTGCAGAGGCGGAGCGGATCATACGAAGCGGAGATCCGCTCCAGTTCATGCTTGACACCTTTGCTCTCGACCATATCGGCGATCCGGTGGTTGCCCGGTGCCTGGTGATGTCGCTTGCGTCCCGGCTGGTTCTGAACGCGAAAGGGCTCCATGTCTCGGTCTCGGGCGAGTCAGGGAAGGGTAAGAGCCATGCCTTTGACACGATGATGCAGCAGGTTCCCGAAGTCCTGCGACTGGAAGGCCGGATGAGTGACAAAGCCCTCTTTTACATAAAGGGGATGCTGCCCGGCAGCGTGATCGCCCTTGATGATGTCACCCTCTCTGATCCCCTGCAGGAGGTGCTCAAGGGGGTGACGACCTCGTTTAAGCGTCCGTTCGTGTATCGGACGGTGAACAAGGATCAGAAAGGGCAGGTCTGTGTGATTCCGGAGCGGTGTGTCTGGTGGGTTGCGAAGGTGGAAGGGACCGGTGATGACCAGGTCTGGAACCGGATGCTGGCCTGCTGGATCGATGATTCTCCTGAGCAGGATGCGAAGGTGCTGGCCCGGATCCTCGAGGATGCTGCCCTCAGGCCGGGTGATAAACAGGGTGTCAGGCACGAGGTGCGGGTCTGCCAGGAGATCTGGCAGCGGCTTTCCGAGGTGCATGTGGTGGTCCCGTATGCCCGGCAGATCCGGTTTGCCTCTGATGCGAACCGGAGAAATCCGGACATGCTGCTTGATCTCGTGAAGTGTCATGCAGCCCTGATGCAGCACCGGAGGGAGAGGCAAGAGTCCGGGGAGATGGTCTGTGTCACCGCAACGGTAGAGGATTTTACCGGGGCGACCCGGCTCTTCTGTTCGCTGAACGGGATCTCGGGCGGGCAGCAGTCAAAGCTGACCCGCAAGGAGGCCGAGCTGGTCGAAGCGGTCCGGACCCGTGGCCAGGGCGAGATCACGATCTCAGAGATGCAGCACCTGACCGGTTGGTCGCACTCGGTTCTGTACAAGATGCTGCACGGGTACCAGACCCGGGGGAACCAGTACAGCGGGCTTCTCGAGAAGTGTCCTGCGATATCGGTCTGTGACCGGACGGTGATGACCGAAGAGGACGGGTATTCGTCAGCGTACCGGCGGTCCAAGGCATACTCCTGGGATCCGTTCGTGTACGACTCCTGGTATGCAGACGGGGGATGCTGGCTGGATGAGTCCGGCGGGAGTGATGACCCTGGTGATGATAACCGGCCGGACCCGGGTGATGGGTCTGGCGGCATGGCGGCAGGTTGCGGCATGATTGCGGCAGATGCCGCCACGAATCCGGCCGTGAAAGCCGGGTCAGATCCTGATTATCTGAGTAATTCTCAGTATTCATGTACTAGTGGCGGAAAAGATGATTGTACAGAGGCTGGGGACTGTAGTCATCGGCATGATTCTGTGTGTGGGTGTGTGACTGAGTTTTCCGCAACGAGGGTTCCGGGATCGCCATCCGAGAGGGTGGGGGGTTCGGATCAGCAAACGGGGGCTGCAGGTTGTTGCGGCTCTTTCCGCAATCCTGCCGCAAAACTCCCCGATCTTCCGCAACCAGGGCAGGTTTCCGCCAGGTCAGGGCCGGGAAGCGATCGAAAACTGGTGATCCATTCCCGTGAGTATGCCTCTATCCCGGACGG
>CAZXRT010000359.1:0-2806 GCA_964642535.1 uncultured Methanospirillum sp. | reverse complement strand
TATGGTATATCCTGCGTGAATACCCGAGTCCACCCGGATACCCGGACCTCCGGGAGAGCGGTACCGCGTGATCTTACCAGGGTCGGAGGCAAAATTATTGAGAGGATCCTCGGCATTGATCCGGCACTCGATCGCATGGCCCCGGAGGGTGATATCTTCCTGTGCATTCTCGAGCGGTTCTCCGGCAGCGACGATGATCTGTTCCTTGACGATGTCAATTCCGGTCACCAGTTCAGTGATGGTATGTTCAACCTGAAGCCGGGTGTTCATCTCCATGAAGTAGTAATTCCCGCTGTCATAGAGGAACTCAACCGTTCCCGCGTTCACATAATCAACCGCCTCAGCAACCTTCAGTGCTGATTCGGTCATCCGCTCCCGCAGTTCCGGAGTCATCGCCGGGCAGGGGGCCTCCTCGATCAGTTTCTGGTGCCTGCGCTGGATCGAGCATTCGCGTTCAAACATATGAACCCGGTTTTTATGCTCATCACAGAAGACCTGGACCTCGACATGCCTCGGTTTCTGCAGGTACTTCTCGATAAAGACGGTCCGGTCACCAAATGCAGACTCGGCAATCCTCATCGCTCCGGCGATTGCTTCCTCAATCTGAGAGGGTTCATGGACGATCTGCATCCCGATCCCGCCTCCGCCGGCACTCGCTTTTACGATTACCGGATACCCGATTGAATCGGCAACCTTTGCTGCAGTGGTAATGTCATCGATCCCCCCTTCAGTCCCGGGCAAGACAGGGACTCCGGCATCCTTCATCGTCTGTTTGGACCGGATCTTCGATCCCATGGCAGAGATGGTCTTTGCCTTGGGTCCGATGAACGTAATCCCCTCTTCAGCACACAGTCCTGAGAATCTTGCATTCTCAGCAAGGAATCCATATCCCGGGTGGATAGCCTCGGCGCCGACCGACTTGGCAACCGAGATGATCCGCTCCATGTTCAGATATGACTTTGACGGGGGAGCCGGGCCGACCGGGAATGCCTCGTCTGCATAGTGAACAAAGAGTGAGTTCTTGTCTGCCTCCGAATAGATGGCTACGGTATCGATCTCAAGTTCCCGACAGGCACGCATGACACGGATGGCGATCTCGCCCCGGTTTGCAATGAGTACCTTGTCAAAAAACTTCATTCGATCACCATGAGCACATCGCCGCTCAGGACTGTATCTCCGGTGTCAACGAAGATATCAGAGACTGTACCGTCACGCGGACTTGTGATCGGATTCTCCATCTTCATTGCTTCAAGGACAAGGAGGGTCTGGCCTGCTTTGACCTCGTCGCCACGGCCAACTTTCATCTCAAGAACCATCCCCTGCATGTTGCTGCACACCCCGCCAGGGCGATCGTCTTTTGGTGGTCCGGAGACCTTTGTCCGTTCTTTTGCGGGCTGATCTCCGATTGCAAGGATCCTTACGGTGAAGGTCTCCCCGTCTACCTCCACCTGCATGCTGTCAGGCATCGAGAATCCCCCGGCCTTTTTGGGTGCAGGAGGGATAATCGGCTCTGCCTGGCGTTCACCTTTCAAAAATGACGGAGCAATAGCCGGATAGAGGATATAGGTCAGGACATCTTCCTCCTTCCTGACAAATCCGGCATCTTCTGCCTCCTTTTTCATCTTCTCGTACATCGGATCAAGGAGATCTGCCGGCCGGGTCGTGATCACCTCTTCATCACCGATGATACGTGTCCTGATTTCATCGGAGATGGTCCCTGGTGAACGGCCATACAAACCCTTCAGATAATCCCTGACTTCTTTGGTGACGTTCTTGTACCGCTCACCCCCGATCAGTACGTTAAAGACGGCCTGGCTGCCGACGATCTGAGAGGTCGGTGTGACGAGAGGAGGATACCCAAGATCGCACCTGACCCGCGGAACTTCATCAAAGACATCGTTCAGGCGATCAAGAGCATCCTGTTCCTGGAGCTGGGAGACGAGGTTTGTGATCATCCCCCCGGGGAGCTGATATATCAGCACATCACTGTCCACCCGTTCGGCAACCGGGGTAAAGAGTGATTCATATTTATCCCGGATCTTTTTGCATTCGTTCCGGATCTCACGCAGGACGAGCAGATCGATCCCGGTGTCCCTTGCGGTTCCCTGAACTGATGCAACGGTACTCTCAGTCGGTGGCTGACTGGTTCCGAGAGCAAAGGGAGACATGGCAGTATCAAGGATATCAACGCCGGCAGTGATCGCGGCCTGGTACGCCATAGATGCGATCCCGCTCGTAGAGTGAGAATGCAGGTCAACAAGAACATCCATCTCATCCTTGATGCCTGATATAAGGTCATGGGCATCTCCGGGCATGATGAGGCCGGCCATATCCTTGATGCAGATCGAGTCACAGTCACGGGAGTACAGCTCACGGGCCATATCGATAAATCCCCTGACTGAATGGACCGGGCTGGTTGTGTATGCAATGGTGGCCTGGAGGTGGGCTCCGGTCTCCTTGACCCGGGTCATCGACCGCTCCATATTCCTGATATCGTTGAGGGCATCGAAAACCCTGAAGACATCAACTCCGTTCCGGTGAGAGAGATCGATGAACCGGTCCACAACATCGTCAGAATAGTGACGATATCCAACCAGGTTCTGTCCACGCAGAAGCATCTGGATCGGAGTGTGCTTCAGCTCCTCTTTCAGGGTTGACAGGCGTTTCCATGGATCCTCATTGAGATACCGGATACAACTGTCAAAGGTTGCACCTCCCCAGGCTTCTACCGAGAAGAACCCTGCTTTATCGATAGCCCGTGCCAGCGGGAGCATATCCTCTGTCCTCATCCGGGTTGCAATGAGGG
>CAZXRT010000358.1:0-2815 GCA_964642535.1 uncultured Methanospirillum sp. | reverse complement strand
GGAATCGTTGAGAATGTCCTTGATACCATCCTTGATATGGGTGGTGACTTCGAAATCGTGGAATTCGATGTCGGCAAAAGAAAAGCTGACAAGAGTTATGCCCGGATTGTCATCTACAATGGCAGTGATGAGAGACTTGACCTGATCATCAGCAAACTGCACCGCCATGGGGCACGACTTGTAGAAGTCGCAGAAGTCAGCTTAGTGCCAGCAGAAGGATCACGAATTGTCCCTAAGGGTTTTTACTCAACCACGAATTACCCGACCGAGATCAAGTTCCATGAAACATGGATTCCGGTAGAAAAAATCGAAATGGACTGCCTTATCGTGGTGGATCAGGAACAAATGAGAGCAGTCTGCACTCCAATGCAGAAACTAAAAGAGGGAGACCTGGTCGTTATCGGTGAGCACGGGGTCAAGGTCCATCCCCCTGAGCGATCACGGGATAATGATGATTTCGAGTTCATGGGCGGACAGGTCTCATCTGAACGCCCGACAGAAACGACCATTGCCAAGATTGCCCGTGAAATGATTGAGATCAGGCAGAAAGGAGAAAAAGTTGCCCTTGTAGGAGGTCCTGCGATCATCCATACCGGGGCTGCCGAGGCCTGTGCTGCTCTCATCAGGGAAGGATACATCAACATCCTGTTTGCAGGAAACGCCCTTGCCACCCACGATATAGAATACAGCCTGCATGGAACATCTCTTGGGATGGATCTGAAGACCGGCGAATTGGTTGCAGCAGGACATAAGAATCACCTCTATACCATCAGTGAAATTATGCGGGCCGGGTCAATCCGGGCAGCGGTAGATTCAGGAATTATCAAATCCGGAATCATGTATGAATGCATAAAAAATGATGTCCCATTCGTTCTTGCGGGTTCTATCCGCGATGACGGACCCCTGCCGGACGTGATTACAGACACAATGGAGGCACAGGATGAAATGAGGCGGTATGTTCCCGAGATCGGGATGGTCCTGATGGTTGCAACGATGCTCCATTCCATCGCTGTGGGCAACTGCCTCCCTGCCAGTGTGAGGACTATCTGTATGGATATCAATCCCTCAACAGTGACCAAACTGATGGATCGGGGAACGACCCAGGCCATCGGAGTGGTTAGCGATGCAGGGACCTTTATTCCGATGCTTCTTCGCCAGATCCGAAGGATGACAGGAAAAAGTGAAGATTTCTGAATGGTTATCTGGTAAGCGGAAGTGCATACGGGCGTTCCTGCTCCATCACGAACTCCCACTCTGATTTACACCCGCATTTCATCTCCAGCACGGATCTGAGAAGTTCCTGATCTGCGTTGAGGTTATATTCACCGATCGCATCCAGGATTATCCTGTCACAGGACCCGCAATTGTGAGCACCCCTTTTTTGTCCCCCGCCAAGGGTGTCGCAGGTGATGTGAACAGGAGCACTGGCCAGAACCTGCACAACACTCCATAAATACGGGGGGCGGTAGGTCCCCTGTTTCCAGAGACGTTCTACAAAAGTCTGCCGCTGAACGGAACAGGGATTCATTGAGATCAGGTCGGAATAAGGAAGAATGTCCCTGATGGACGTCACCATGTCATCATATGCTTCCCGCTCGGTCAGGTATGCGGGCTTGTATAGCAGGTATGTCTTCACCAGCCCGCCGGCCTGCCGGATTGCAGATGCCGCAGCAACAAAGTCTCCAAAAGTCATCCCCTTATCAATACATTTCTCCCTGATATGATCAGAAGACGTCTCTAAACCAATGGCGACAATGATCCCCCCTGATCCCGATTCATCAAGGAGGCGTGCACGGAATGCAGAGATTTTTTCCTGGTCCACGTAATCGGCCCGGCATTCCACGGTGAGCATCCGGCCCCTGCATAGGGATGCCACAGTGTCCCTGACCGGAGCCGGGACTTCCTTGTCATCAAAAAAACTTCCTGACGTGTATATCTTCACCAGTGATGGATTATGCTGCTCAATATACTGGGCGAGGGTTTCCAGCTGCCCGTTCATGGCCCCGATTAATGCATCTTCGGTAAGACCGGGGAGACGCTCGTGCCTGTACTGACACATCTTACACCGGTTCCATGAGCAGCCTGCTGATCTGATGATCGTAGTGACACTGCCCATGATCTCATCCTGAACCCGATCTGATCCGGTCCATATTGCAATAGGACTATTGATTTCTTCTTTTTTCATGGATTTTATCCAAGTATTTTTCAATCAGTATGCAGTTTTTTATTGCTTATATTAATGAAAGACCAACAATATATTACGTTGCGCCGGTAAAACCTTAATCAGCTCTTTCCCGGACTGAGGTGAAATAATCATGAATCTTCGCTCCTTTTGGACTTTATCAATATTTATCCTGTTTCTGATGCTTATCATTCCGGCTACGGTATCTGCTTATTACCTGACATTGGAAGCTCCATCTGAAGTCAGAGTCGGTGAGCAGGTCAATGTTACCGGAACGACCAATGTACCTCCCCCTGACAGAATTGATATCGTTTTTTCACAATCGATCAATATTCCCGTTGAGGTAAGCCGGCAGTCGTGTGAAATAACTGAGAAGGGAGATACGAGCTTCAATGCAACCTTCGAAACTTCGGGTCTCGAAAAAGGGAACTATAAAATCGAAGCAGTTTCCCAGACCCAGCGTGACTTTTCTGCTGGGTCAAAGAACCTGCGGGTCGTAAAACTTATCGATCGATCAGACATCATACGGTTCTCATCTCCCTCATACCAGGAATTTGAAGGAGTACTGCTCATTGAAGCAAGAATCCAGGGTTATGATGATAATGCCATCCAGATGGAAGTGAAAAAGGGTGA
>CAZXRT010000357.1:1274-2820 GCA_964642535.1 uncultured Methanospirillum sp. | reverse complement strand
CTCGGATGGTTCACCTTTGTCTCGGTGAGTGTTCACCGGAGCAGATCTCTGATCCGGGATCGGGAATACCGGTTTATTCTGTATATCTGCGGAGTGGTTCTGATCATCTTTGGAGGATGGTTCCTCATCTCAGGATTTCAGTTTCCGGTGCAATAGTTACTGGTTTTCATCTCTGATCGCGGTTGCTTTGAAGAAGGTATAACAAAAGATCCCATCTGGCCGGCATGTGCGGAGAAGCTCTGAAATCCCCTGGTCAAACCGTTCGCTGGTGATGATACCTGATTTCAGGGCTTCGGATCTGATTCCCTCGATCATTGCAGTGAAGGTCTTCCTGGTAAATCCGTCCACAAGTGCAGGATTTGAGGCATCGACATATACCATCCGTGGAGAGACATGCTGGCCGGAAAAACCTGCCTGGCTGAGCAGAGGATAGAGTTTTCTTCCGATACAGGCGTCTCCTCCGGCACGTTTCTGGAGCTCAATCTGGCATCTGACCGTATCCATGGCAGCTTCACCATCAGGGGAGAAGAAGACTGATCCATGATCTCCTTCAATGACGGTGATGGATCCCCCTGGTCTGAGCACCCTCCTGATCTCTTTCAGGGCTGCTACCGGTTCGGCCAGATGTTCAAGGACAAAGCAGATGAAGATGTGATCAAAGGTGGCATCAGGATATGACAGCCGGGTCATGTCTGCCTGCTTGAACGTGACCTGGCTTTCAGCTGATTTTCCAAGTGTTTCTATCACTCTTGTCCGGGCAGTTTCCAGTGATGATGATGATATGTCAATGGAAAGAAAGGTGCACTCCGGATTTTGTCCTGCAATGATGATCGTCTGCGAACCGGTACCACACCCGGCTTCCAGGACATAACTGCCGGCTGGAAACAGTGTATCATGGTGGAGCAGACCGGTCAGGGTCGAGGCCTGGTCTGATAGTCGTTCTGCTTCCCGCTGTGAGTATCCATGAACATATGAGTGATCTTTCACAAGTACCGGTTTTTTCTGCTTCTTAAGAAGGCTTCTTCTTTTATGATATGATGACCGGGTACCGCTCTGTCTCAAGTTCCCTGAGTTTAGCCGGCAGGCGGGCAGCATCCCGGATGAATACCTCCCGGATCTCCTCCAGGGACGGGGCCGGAACGATCCGTTTTCCCTCTTTGACGACCAGTCCGCTGAGTTGTTCCCCTTCACACTGCTCACCTTCGGATATGACGATATCCCTCTCCATCATCTCTCCCCGGTACTGGCGGCAGACATTTCTTCTTCCCGGAATGGTACTCTTCCCGGTACTTGTTTTATGCCGGGGAATCCCCTCATATTCAACAAGTTTGTAGGTCATGTCCAGGTAGGGAATATCTGCTGATGTCAGTAGTCGTGTTCCGATACCAAACGAATCAATCGGCACCCCCTCCCGGTTCCACCTGGCCATATCTGTCTCATCCACCCCTCCGCTGACCACGATCCTGATATGGTTCAGGCCGTTTTCGTCAAGAATATTCCTGACGTTCCTGACGACCGATGGGATGTCACCGCTGTCGATCCTGAC
>CAZXRT010000357.1:0-1174 GCA_964642535.1 uncultured Methanospirillum sp. | reverse complement strand
CCGAAGTCCATAAGTCCCCTTCCCCCTGATACACTGAAGATCCTGGCAGCTTTTGAAGCGATGACTGTCTGATGATGGATCAGGTTGAGTGCCATCGTCTCAAGGATCTGAAGTTCTGCCAGAGGTCCTTCTATCCTGACAAGAGGCTCATTCTCAAAGACAATTCTTCCTTCCGGGATGGCATGGATATCACCGGTAAACCTGAACTGTGAGAGCCAGGTGAGGAAATGTTCCTGAAATTTCCCGGTTTCCCTGAGAAAACTGACATCCTCTTCGGTAAAAGAGCAGGTGGTGACAAACTCAATCAGGGATTCAAGCCCGCAGCAGACAAGATAATTCCTCTCCGGTGGCATTGTCCGGGTAGTGATGGAAAAGACTGCTCTTCCTGTCTTTCCATGGTCAAGATAACTCTGTGCCATGGTGAATTCATAGAGATCGGTTAATAAGGCCCGCGACATGATCCGGTTTCCTTTCGTTCATCTCTCCGGTGAAACGACTCCCGCTATCCGGTTCTCTGCTCCGGATGAAGTACAGTATTCTCACAGGAATTGGTATTGAATCATCTGATCTGTATCAGAGAAGGATCCAAGTGGTTATCCCGGTGTATGGAAAACGGGTACTCATGGCATATCTTGCCACCGGGTTTCAGGAAGCTGACCGTGACAACTCCGGTCGACTCATTTCCTGTCTTGGTGCAATCGAGACGAACCCCTTCTTTTCCAGGGTGAAAGAAGAGAGTTATCGTCTGCTCCATCTTCCGCAGGGATCCTGGGTTCTTGATGTCGGGTGTGGGACCGGGTCTGATGTGAGGCGTCTGACTGCTTTGGTTGGTGCCGGTGGGATGGTGGTGGGTGTTGATCCCGGGATCAGTATGCTGAACGAGGCAGTCAGGGCCGGTTCTTCTTCACCGACTCATGAAGGGGGTTCTGCATCATTTATCCGGATGGATGGAAGACATCTTGCGTTTCCTGACTCCTGCTTTGATGGAGTGCGGGAGGATCGGGCCCTCCAGCATATCGGAAAGCCCCATGAGGTAATCAGAGAGATGTTCCGGGTTCTCAGGCCGGAGGGTCGGTTTGTCTTCTTTGAACCTGACTGGGAACTTTTCATCATTGACGTGCCGGAGCGGGAGTTGACACGGAAGATTCTGAATTTCTGGGCTGATTCGTTCATG
>CAZXRT010000356.1:0-2834 GCA_964642535.1 uncultured Methanospirillum sp. | reverse complement strand
TCCTCGGCCTTTTCTTTTGTCACTTCAGTTTCGGTACATTTCCATAGGGGCATGTTCTCACCATACAAAAATGGAGTGTTGAGAAGATATACTTGAGCGTCATAATAGTAACCCATTACAAAAGAGGTGCATTCTGGTAACTCTAAAAGTTATATCCTCATCAGACCAATACCTCACGAATACTCCCTATGGAAAATAGTGCGGAAATTTCACCTACCCATGATGCTCTCATGCAGGAGCTTCGGCTCCTACGAGGTGATGTACAGAGATGTATTGAACGGACGAACCAGGTTCACCTTCAATCAATCATATCAGATCTGAAAAATGAGTACGCTGATCTTCTCGCTAAGAATCATGTTGATCGGGCACATGATTGTCTGTCTGGACAGATGGTCCAGGACTGTGCAATGCATGATACCTGTTTTCAGGTGTTTCTCGATTTTCTCACAGTAACATCCAAACATATCAGGGACGGAGAAATTACCGAAGAGTTGGTGGAGTCATATAAATCTCAAATCGATGAGATGGGAAAAAAAGGACCTTTTGAAAAATGTGATATCTGTTTCAGCGAACTCAGGCGGTTATTCGAAAAACAGATTGATCTCATGCGTTCGCTTGGTATGCTCCACCAGCGGGAATGTTCTTTTCCCATTACTGATTTTCCTGATGAAAAGATTGTATCAGAGATCATCGAGCCGGTGGCGAGTACAACACGGTTTCAGATTCTGCAGGCGGTCTCTGCCGAAACAAAAACCTTCTCTGATCTCTCTCAACTGACGAAACTCAGGGGTGGAAATCTTCTGTTTCACCTTAAAAAGTTGCAGGAGGCGGGAATGATAATCCAGCGGCATGAGCGGGGGGATTATGTCATAACGGAGAAAGGGTTCAGGGTGTTATCATCAATTCGCGAAGTTTATGGGTATTTCGTCCAAAAGGAGTGTTGAGCCCTGCATCATTCCTGAATACAGGATGTGATAATATCCAATAATGGCCGGTTTTTTCAAAAAAAAACCAAACCTCTTTCAGAGCCCCCTGAATTATTACAGAAACACAATATCTGGGGAGTTCCAAAACGAAGCAGATCCCTCCATATCGGTGTGAAAGTCGGGGATATCATTCTCATGTATGCCCGGTCTGAAACCCATGCAAAGGAGGTATTCCCTTCGGTCATCCTGGGAGAGTACACCGTAACCGAACTGTACGAAGACACGAAACCCCTCTTTACCGCTCCTCCCCAGATGGGAGATAAAAAATTCCCGTACCGCTTCAGGCTGAAACCCGTGAAGATATTCAAAACCCCCATTGAGATAAAGCCCCTAATTCCGGAACTCGGGTTTGTCACCAACAAAACCATGTGGTCTGGGCATTTCCGCCAGGCGATGCGGGAGATCCCGGAAAAAGACTATCTTACAATAGTAACTGCAGGAAAAGAATAACCCAAACCGCTTCAATCATCCTCAAATTCTAATGAACAGCAGAGTAAAATATCCATAGTGCAAATAGTAAATTAATCATATGACATCCATATCCAAGAAAATTGAACAGGAGGTATTATCGCTCCCCGTTCAAGATCGGGTAGAATTAATTGATCGTCTTATTGACAGCCTCAATCTTCCGGGAGATCCGGAGATCGATCGGCTCTGGGCTGAAAAAGCAGAGCAGAGATTTTCAGACATTGAAACCGAATCTGTTGCCCCGATACCTGGAAGTTCCGTTTTTTCACATATTCGTAGTGCTTTTCCCCAATGAATTACTATTTTCATCCTGAAGCAGAACAAGAACTCCTTCAGGCAATATCATACTATGAGAAATGTCGTCCAGGATTGGGGATAGAATTCGCAGAGGAAGTATATCAGGCCATTAAGAGAATAATTTTTTTTCCTGATTCATATGCTCATTTCTCTCCGAATACCCGGAGATGCATTCTTAACCGGTTTCCCTATGGATTGTTATATTCAATCCAGAAGAAAGATGAGACGGTCGTCATCCTTGCAGTAATGAACCTTCACCAAAAGCCTGAACGATGGGAAAAAAGAAATTGATCGGATTTTCGACTCATAAAGATCAGCCATTGCGATAATCTTCATTTAGAGACCATTACAAAAAATATAACTCAAACCGCCCCAATCGACGACCATATAACTCTCTGCTATCCATTTTTATCTCATAACTTTCTGAAATACAAACATCGATTCATCACTCTTGTGATCATCGACCCTGATGATATGAAAACCACATTTGTTTACATAAAAGTATATATTTCTCATCAAACAAGGTGGTGTTACGGTTGTCCATGTCCTCGTTTTAGGATATCTCTTTTCGATTTCCATCCATGCCCGATACCCGAGGCCTCTATCAAGGTACTGTGAGTCGATAAATAAAAGGCTTAAAATGTTATTATCATCATCATTGAGTGTTACAACAGCACCTCCCACCATCGTATCATCTTGATAAAAGACTAATGGGGTTTCTTCAGATCGTTCAAGGATATCATCTATCGAAGGGAGGTCTTCGGGGCCATGATTATCGCTACATGTATCCCCTAATTCCTGCATAGAAGCGGTAAAAGATTGTTCCATCATTCTCTTCGCTTCTTCGAAATTGTCCGGATTCATGGGTACTATTGTTTCGTTCAGCAAGATGTCATCCAATATTTGTTTCATTATAGGAAATAAGGGGTTTCTGGAACTTTCATATAAAGAGACAGTCCAGGACTCACAAGCCGGATGGATGGCACACCCAGCAGAAGGTACAGGACGTCCTTCCTGATACTATCCGTTTGAATACGAAGAAGGGGATGGTCAGCAAGGCAGTGGCAGCCGGGAAGATGACAA
>CAZXRT010000355.1:0-2856 GCA_964642535.1 uncultured Methanospirillum sp. | reverse complement strand
GATCCGGCCGGGGACAGGGAAATTCTCCGGATCCTGCCATGTAGGTCAGCAGATCCGGCTGTCTGCCCAGCCGGAAGTGTTTCACCCCGTGGCGGTACAGGGCAGCCACCTCTCCGGTGATACCGGATAGCGGACGATATTGAGGTCTCCCATAAAACGGCTCGGTGCAGAAGGAACAGCCTCCGCTTTGTGCATGGGAACAGCCACGTGCCGTTTCGAGCTCGCAGAGGATATAAGGATAGAGCGGGTGCTGCAAAACGATCCCGGCTCCCTGTTCAGCCCACCGGTCTTCCTGATCATACGAATGGCCAGGAACGGTGGTGTTCCCTGACAGGGAAGCATCGAGTGCCATTGCCGGAGATCCCATGAGCAGGTGATCAAACCCGGTTGTCGCTGACCGAAGGGCACGCTCTCCTCCGCCCGATGATGAACCAAATACCACGGGCCCGCCCAGATAGGTCTCCGGTTGTTGCAATGAGGCTCCGACCTGCCTGATATCCTGATATGCGGCAGGAATTCCCCCGAGGTATTTGCCCGGAACGGTAACCCCGGCGATCATCACCACAACATCCGCTTCCCCTGCCTTTTTCAAAAATGCAACATCCGAACGGACCTGGTCTATCGTGCAGTAATGAACCAGGTATTCATGGTCAGTCAGAACACCGGCTACCGTCCGGATGTACGGGGACACATACGGCGGTACACCCAGACATGCGGGTTCATCAACATACCCGTCAATAATCCACGCGTCAGCAGTCATATCCGATTTTCGCAAGGAGTTTGCGTGCCCAGATCAGTTTTCCCCGCTTTACCGGCGGAACGAGGGGATCATCACAGTCAAACCCGATGAGTGTGATGGTTTTCGCCCCGCATTCCTCTGCCATGTACACCGCCCGATCACCGTCAGAAAAGCCCCCATAATTATGAATATGTGCAAAAGGACGGCCCTGGGTCGTAAGCAGGAGCGGTCCGGTAATACGGGGGATCCAGGACTGCAGGCGGGGAATATTATCACCATGGGCATGAACCACGAGAATCGTCCCGTCTTTATTCAGACCGATGGCATAATCATCAATTCCATCAAGGTCAGTCACGATAACATCAGGCCGGATTCCATGAGACAGGAGAACAGCGGCGGCGGCATCAGCAGCAATGATGACACCGTTCCTCCTGCCCAGTTCATCTTTGAGACAGGGTGCGTTCCCACACACGGTCACCGGCTGATCCCTGATCAACCGGATGATCTGATCTGATGCATCTGATGGTGAGAGTCGTGAGGCTATCTCTGCAGCCCGCTGATCATCGTCAGGATCAAAAGAGAAGTATGCACAGATCTCATGGTACAACGGTTCCCATTCTTCATACTTCACCCGTCTCGTCCTCCAGCAGTCCGACGAGGCGGTAAAAATTCTGAAGAACCGGATCGATGACCAGTTCAAGGAGTTCTTCCTTGTCCCTGACCGTGGAGAAGACATGAAGGGGGATGCTTGCCGCTGCCATGGTTGCATGACCCCCTGCATCCCCGATATCAGAGAAGGCCTCACTCATCACATTCCCCAGGTTCAGACGGAGATCCCGGTTCCTCCCTGACATAATGATCGCGTCGTCTGTGATGCCGTATACAAGTGCAGTGCTGATCCCCTCAAGATTGATGAGGAGATCGGCTGCCTGGGGAAGTGCATCACGGTTTCTCACATATCCTACATTGGTAAACAGATACCCGTTCTTGGTTTTCCGGTTCGTGATCGCATCCCCGATGATATCGATCGTCTCATGGGCATACTGGGGAGACATGATCTTTTCCAGCAGGTCCTGATCGCTGAATTTGAGAAGAAACGCTGAGTATTCGAGATCCCGGGGATTGACATTTCTTCTGAACTGCTTGGTATCAGCCCTTATCCCGTACAGAAGAGCGGTTGCAACCATCTGGTCAGGTTCTATCTCCAGTTCAATCAGGTATTCAGTGAGGATGGTGGCGCAGGCACCGGCATTCTGCCTGACATCAACAAAAGCGCTGGCCCCAATACCCGAAGGGGGAAAATCAGCATGGTGATCGATGATGATATCAACCGTCTGAGTCTGCAGGAGCCCGTTATTCATACCCGGCCCTTTGCTGTCGACCAGGGCAACATGAGAGTACTGGGGGAGGATCTCGGGCCTGATCTTCTCCATCTTGATATCAAGAAGGTTCACCAGGGTGCGGTTCTCCTGATGTCCGATTATTCCATCATACAGGATATGTGTTTCCAGGTCAGGATTTGCTTTCTTTGCGATTGCTGACAGTGCCATGGCACTGGAGATTGCATCAGGATCTGGATTTGTGTGGGTGATGATACCAAGCACCCCGGTCCAGGATGCCAGGAGATCATAGAGTTTTTTGGAGAGGTGATGTTTCTGAAATTTCTGTAGGTGCTCAATTGCGGCACGGGCAACAACCTGTTGTGGATAAAGGACCAGATCTGCCCCTTCCTGGACAAGGACTTTCTCGCTGATGGGATCGATAGCCCGTGCAACGATGTGAGCCTTGGGATACTTTGCCCGGATCGTTTTCATCCCGGTGCTGTTTGCCTCGTGGTTATCGCTGACCACAAATGCAATATCAAAGTCTTCAATCCCCTTGAGCATATCAGGATCCATGAGATCCCGCAGAAATGCCTCTATCTTCTGTTCACGAAGTTCCTGAACGCGCTCAGGGTTATTATCCATGCAGAGGAGCCGGCAGTTATCTTTTTTCAGCTCTTCCAGGATCAGATACCCGACACTGCCACACCCGCAGATCAGGTGGGTCCGGTTCCCTGGCGATCCATGGAGGCAATAATCCTGCATAACTATACAAATATCACTGTATACAGGGAT
>CAZXRT010000354.1:0-2860 GCA_964642535.1 uncultured Methanospirillum sp. | reverse complement strand
ATGCTGTTGACGGGATCCGAACCCGCGACCTCCAGATATCTCAGATTTCTCTTATGAGTCTGGCGCCCTAACCAGCTAGGCCACAACAGCACAGATGCTTATATTAGAACGACTTCTGGACACTTAAATATAACGCCGTTCAGGATTCAGACTCGAGAGGCTCAAATACCTGAACCGATGAGTACAGGTATGAATTCTGCGCCTGAAGCTGAAATTTCTGTTGTATACTGTACAGTTCCTCCTGCTGATGCCTCCCGGATCGCATATGAACTGTTAGAGCGCAGGCTGATTGCCTGTGTAAACATCTCACCGGTCAGATCTCTGTACCGGTGGGAGGGGCATGTCTGCGATGACCAGGAGGAACTGCTGATCATGAAGACTGCCTCCCGGCTGGTTCCTGATCTTGTGGCTGCGGTAACTGCCATCCACCCATATACTACTCCTGAAGTGATCGCTCTGCCTGTCACCCAGGGATTCCCGGGATACCTGGACTGGGTGATGGCTGAAACCTCCTGAACCTGCTGCGCGAGACAGACAAGCGGGGTCAATCTGAGTCATTGATTCCGCAAGGCCTGTGAACACGGAATCCATGTTTTTCGTGCCTGAATGAAGAACTTCTCCTTCCCTGGGCTGACATTTCATCATTCCCGTTGCAGGGACCATTCAGGGAATAAAGTATATTTATTACCGTATAGAACCGAAAAGTCTGTTATGAAAGCGGTACTTGCACGGAGTCTCTCCCGCAAGCAGATCATGACCAATGATGGAAAAGCCATCGGAGAACTGCGCAATCTCATGGTCGATTTCGAAACCGGGCAGCTCACTGATCTGGTTATCGAACCTGACGAGTCATTTGATACCACCGGCTACCAGATGGACGGTGACCGGATGCTTGTCCCGTTTGAATCAGTCCGCGATATCAAGGATTTCATCGTGGTGGATCGTTACCTCGCCAGGATGTGAGGAAAGGTCCGGGTCATTACCTCGACAAACCCGTCGCCGTACGGATTTTCAGCGATTACTCCGGCGGCTCTTTTCACCTCTTCTCCCGCATTTGCAACGCAGCATCCAAGGCCGGCTTTTAGGATCATGTCAATATCATTTTCCGAATCACCTATTGCGACAAACTCCTCCATGGGGATCTCAAGTTCCTGTGCAATGATCTGAAAAGCCCTCCCTTTACTAAATCCTGCCTGCTGAATATGAATTGCAAAATTGGTGTCCAGAATCTCAACGTCCCATCCGGAGAGGAGCTCCCGTACCTCTTCTACGGAGACGGTCCTGGCAAAAGCGACATCAGCAAATCGTTCACGGGGGGAAAAAAGGTCAAGGGTTATTCCCTGTTTTTCAAAATGCCTGACAAGGAGATCCAGGGCATCGAGGGCAATCTTCCGGTCAGGCAGGATCTGCAGCCCGCCGGTATAGCCGATTCGATACAGCCCTCCGTTCTCACCTATGAAGGTCCCTCCGGTTCCGATCAGCTTGGAGAGACCTTTCAGCATGCAGGAGGTGTTCCCGCTGGCGAGAACAACCTCGATTCCACTGTCCTGAAGCGTCCGGATGGTCTCGATAGCCCGTGTATTGAGCCGCCTCCGCTCATCGGTCAGTGTCCCGTCGATATCAGTGATAACTGCCCGTAGCACTGTTTAACATGGCCGCAGGCCACCCTCTTCAACGAGGAAGGTTGCTTCTCCGTCAGGCAGGTTCGGACTGTCGACAAGTCTGAAGATACGCTTCCCTCCTTTGCTCTTTCTCAGGTAGATCCTGAACGTTGCGGTATGGCCGACGATGTTTCCTCCGATCGGCTTGGTCGGGTCTCCGAAGAAGACCGCCGGATTTGACTGGACCTGGTTGGTTACCAGGCCGATGGCGTTGTATTCGTCACAGAGTTTGAAGATGTCATGCATGTGCCTGTTCAGTTTCTGCTGCCGTTCTGCCAGGGTTCCGCGGCCTGCATACTCTGACCTGAACAGGCCTGTCAGGGAATCGACAATGACCAGCTTGACCGGTTTTCCCTGGGCCTTGAGTTCCTCGGCAAGCTCATGGGAGTTTTCGATCAGGAGCATCTGGTGATCAGAGGTCTGGGCCCGGGCAACATGAATATGTTTGAGAAATTCCTGGGGATCGGCGTCTTCAATGTCCAGACCGCGTACCATCTGCTCGATACGTTCCGGACGGAAGGTGTTCTCGGTGTCAACATAGATGACTGAACCACCCAGGCCGCCGAGTTCCTCGGGGAGCTGGACATTAACCGAGAGCTGGTGGACGATCTGGGATTTTCCTGAACCGAACTCACCATACAGTTCGGTGATGGCCTGGGTCTCAAATCCTCCTCCCAGGAGTTCGTCAACCTCAGGGACCGTGGTCCTGAGTTTCTTGATCAGGAGCCTGGCTTCAAAGACCTCGGTGCCTGTCTTGAATCCACCGATATCTGCCTGTTCCCGGCACCACTTGATCATCTTCTTTGCCGTTGATTCGCCAATCTCCGCTGCTTCAGAGAGGGTCGACGGGGTTGCGGTTGCAATCCCCTCGATCGTCAGAAATCCTCCGTCACGCAGCTTTTCTGCTATCGCAGGCCCGACACCGGGAATATCTTCAATTTCCAGTCTCTTTGCATTCATGACTTTGGTATTGTCACCGGACGTTCCCTCACCTGCAGATGATGCTTCTCCCGTCTCTCCGGTGGTCTGGCCGGCACACCACTTGATCATCTTGCGGGCCGTTGCCTCACCGATCTCAGCCATCTCGTACAGTTCTGACGCAGATGACTGGGCTATCTTTTCAACGGTTTCGTAACCGGCTTCACGAAGCTTGTCTGCAGTGGTTGGTCCGACGCCGGGTATGTCCTCAAGTTGGTATG
>CAZXRT010000353.1:0-2871 GCA_964642535.1 uncultured Methanospirillum sp. | reverse complement strand
CTCCAAGGGACTCGGCTTAAGCATGGTGAAAAACCTTATTACCCTCCATGGTGGAGATATTTCCGCACAGAGTGAAGGACGGGGAAAAGGAACTGAAATCGTGATTCGACTTCCGTGTCGCTCCTTTGTGAATAATACCTCTCATGAGAGGGTAGAGGGGTGAATCAATAGGGGTAGATAATACCTACCACCGCTCATATGTATATGGTTGAGATGGGATCAGGGAGCGAAGATGAAACTTGGTAGTCTTTCACTCAGGGGATTTCGTTCTTGTAAGGACATTTCGTGGGTGCCCGGGAATCTTAATCTCATTATCGGCCCAAACGGAAGCGGAAAGTCAAATCTTCTCAAATTTCTCGACCTGATACGACGCTCTGCCGATGGAGACTGCGAAGATTATATTCTCCGTGAAGGAGGGCTGGATCAGGTCCTCTGGGATAACCAGGCTGAGAAGATTGAGATCTGTCTTGGTTTTTACCGGAATGAAAACCATGAACCGGGTGCTCCTCACGAGCTTGAATACACTCTCGTTATTCAGAGAAAGGGAATTGAAGGAGATTTTCAGATCGAACAGGAGTTATTACGTTCTATTCCTAATCCGGAGGAAAGCCGGGAGTCCATCATCTTTTTAGAACGGACGCCTTCCCAATCCGTTCTGTGGAGTGATAACGGGAACGATTCATTTTCTCTTGATATCGAATCTCATGAGACCGCGTTATCCCAGACAACCCATCCCTTAACAAAAGAATACTTCGCCTCACAAGTTCAGAAATCACTCTCCTCCTGGAAAATTTTTCAATCACTTGATACCTCTCCTCTTTCGCAGATCCGCAAACCAACGATAGCCAGGCGGGAGACCATCCTTTCCTGCGATGGAAGCAACCTCATCTCGGTGCTCCATACGCTCTACACGACCAACCGGGAGTTTGAACGATCCATCGATCTCGCCATGGTTGCAGCATTTGGAGAGGATTACGATACACTGGTCTTTCCCCCGGCAGCAGACAAACAGATTCAGCTCCGGATCAGATGGAAGACACTCAGACAGGAGCGTTCTGCATCAGATATTTCGGATGGAACCCTCCGGTACCTGTTCCTGCTGACAATTCTCGCCCATCCGGAGCCGGGGTCATTGATAGCCATTGACGAGCCGGAGACCGGCCTTCACCCCGCGATGATGCGAATCATTGCAGAATACGCAGACGCGATATCAAAACGATCCCAGGTGATCATTACCACCCATTCGGCAGAATTTCTCACTGCGTGTGGAGGATTCATGCCAGGTACTTCAATCATTGAATGGAAGGAGGGAGCATCTCTGATACGGCAGGTATCTGAGGAAAAACTCATATACTGGCTGGAGGATTACACGCTTGGGTCCCTCTTTGCTTCAGGTGAGCTTGAGGGGATGGAATGAGGATTATCCTGATTGTTGAAGGGGATACAGAAAAACGTTCCATTGAAGGGCTTATCAGACGGCAGCTTCTCGAGATGACCGGGAAAAAGATCGGGGTTACCGCGATTAATGTGAACGGGTATGGGAATTTCTTTCACGATATTCCCCAGCGGGTGAAAAAGTATCTCACCGGGCCGGATAGAGATGAGATACTGGCGGTTGCCGGGCTGATGGATCTCTATAAGTCCCCCTATGCCCGTGATGTCCACCGTCCAGTCAGCGATCGGGTTATTGAAGGAACCCGGTTGTTTGAAGAGTCAGTACGGCAGGATCGGTTCAGGATGTTCTTTGCCGTTCATGAGTATGAGGCCTGGCTTTTGTCAGATGTGGAGAAGTTCGATCCCGCCATCCGGAGCCGGATTGCTTCCCATGCACGATATCCGGAAGAGGTGAATACCGATGAACCCCCGTCGAAATACCTGAAACGTTTATATTCCGAATATTTACACAGGGAATACAAGAAAACGGTTGATGGAACAGTCCTGATGGGGAGAATAGATCCTCAGAGGGTGTATGACCAATGTCCGAATTATCGTGCGATGATTGACTTTTTTGTTTCACTCGTTGAGAACTGATCGGATTGCAGGTTATTTTTGGGATACGCTTCCTCCTGGCGGTATCACTTATGGAGACTACATTGAGCAGATCACGTACCTGCTCTTCATCAAGATGGACCCTGAACGGGACCGGCCGCTTCCCACCGGGTGTGAATGACGGGACCTTGCCCTGAAATCAGTCAGCAACTCAGCCATTTCTACTCATACCTTCTCCGCAAGTACGGGGAAAACACAGATCTCCTCGCTGACATCTTCTCCGGTGCCCAGAACCGGTTCCATGAACCGGTGAACCTGAAACGGCTCATCGACCGATAAATGAGATCGAATGGATCGCCCTTGATGTTGATGTGAAGGCTGCCGCTTTTATAAGGCCACTACCGATTATTGCCTGTCTCAAGTATCTCCACAAATCGATCGATAAATTGGAAACCAGAGTCCAAGAATCTGAATCACGGATCAATCCTTTCGGAAGAGTCAGGGATCCAGATCCTGCTGAAGCAGGAACTCCGCTCAGAACATCCCATATTACAAGGAAGGAGCAGCATTGGGGCCATTTAATGCACTTTTGAGAGAAATATGTGGATTTCAGACTCGGATAACATGAAAATTTGTTGGTAAGATAGATGTCAGCGTAAATTTCCTCTCATTCTGCCAGAATAGTAACAAAGGGTCACAATAGTCTCCCTTTTTTTATGCCATGCAACAGCGTCTAGCATGATCTATTATTATTCTTCCCATGTGAAAGACGGAGATATTTTCAAAATTTTGCAACCGTGCCATAAATCTGCAACACTATGAAAACGTATATTTCACCATTAGGATTTGATACATCACACCTAATCGCCTTGATTGTAAGAC
>CAZXRT010000352.1:0-2874 GCA_964642535.1 uncultured Methanospirillum sp. | reverse complement strand
TGTCTCCCTTCAGATGGGTACCCCATAATAATATAATTCCAGATAATACAGAGCAATGCACAAGTCATCCAAAAAGCGGCCTTAAAGAGGTATTTCTCCTTTCTCTGGAAAAGAAGTACAAAAAATCCTGCAACCCAGATTAATATTCCTGCACTGAAAGAAAACATGCAAAAAACCGCAGATAGAATCGAAATGAAGAAAAATCTATCAAAATTTCTGCTTCTGGCCATATAGACAGATGAGAGTATTGCAAAGAATACACATAACGCATGATCTATCGATAATCCAGTAAGCAGGTTACTCACAAGATGAAGATTAAACCAGAAAACCGAAAGGGGAAGGATACATAAGAGGAATGATTTCTTAGAGGCAAACCATTCTCTTATGACGTGAATTATGAGCAAGAAAGATAGAGCATGGATGATATAACCGATGAGTGCAAGAGCCTGAAAATTCCCTTGAGTGATAAATTCAACAGGATAGTATACTAACCGGGGGATAAGCGGGCGATGATCATTATGAACTTCAAGAAAAGTACCTGTGGTGAAATTTCCTTCAAAAAACATGATCATATGTCGGACATCATGATCCCATTGATCGACATGAGGCACGTTGGTAGAAAAACCAATAATAACCAGCAATCCTAATAAAAAAGGAAGAATACACAGAAAACTTAAAAAACCATTCAGTAAAGATAGATCGTCCTTATTAAAAAGCATAATTTTACCAGATAGAAAAAAGAGATAATTATTCAACCGTTTTTGCCTTTTTCACCCGCTCTTTCGTGGAGTACCCGGTCACCTCATCAAGGTACTTCCTGAATCTGCGGTTGGTGTCAAGAATCACCTGCTCATCCTCGAGATCAGTCCGGGAAGTAGTTTCAATCAGGACGGATTTTCCCGAGTCACCAATCTTCACCTTCATCAGTCTGATGGCGCCGTAGCTGATCTGATAAAACCCATCTGACTCTTCTGGTTCGGTTTCAAAGTGTTCGCGGATTTTTCCAACGACATTTTCTTTCAGGGTCTTTATATGTGTCCGCTTGATCGGATACTCCTGCATACTCATTTTATAGCTTCGGCGGGTATCTTAATGTAATGATGAAGAGCCAGGTACCGGACGTTCTCATTCAGTCTAAGCCCCCTTCAGGAGAAAAACTGACCGTCTTTATCGGATTTCCAGGGAGCGGGCTCGTTGGGAGTATTGCTCTCTCATACATCGTCGAAAAACTCGGGTTCTCACAGATCGGGGTGATCACCAGCAAGTACTTCCCGCCCATGGCGATGATGACCGAGGGGATCATCGCGGTACCGGTGAGGATCTATGAAAAAGAAGGGATGGTTGCAATTTTTGCAGATATTCCTATTCATCCCCAGATCTGCTATGAAGTTGCAAATGCCATCATGGACTGGCTGAAACCCTTCCCGGTGACCGAGATGGTAACAATCGCCGGAATCATCACCAATGAACCAGAGAAGCGGGTCTTCTGTGTTGCGACCGGCAGGGAACTCCTGGAAAAGATCGGGGATAAAGCGCTCACTCTGCCTATCGGAAGTATATCAGGTATCGCAAGCAGTCTCCTGACAGAATGTAAAGTCAGGGGAATCCCCTGTATCGGCCTGTTAGGAGAGACGATCAATGCTCCTGATCCCCGTGCCGCTGCATCCACCATCGAGGTCATGAATCGTCTGTATGAACTCAATGTTGATACGACCGGTCTGCTCGAGCAGGCAGAAGAGATCGAAGCACAGATGCACCGCCTTTCAGAAGAGGTCCAGTCTGCAGAAGAACAACCGGTGAAAGTGGATCCAATGCTTCCCATGTACGGGTGATCAGAATGGAATGTATCACATTATCAGGAATTTCACCCCAGGTTATCGAAGAACTTAAAAAAGGAGTCCCCCGGACAGTTGAACTCACCAGCGCCCATAACGTGATCGCGCTCTCTATGGTAACCCCCGGATCTCAGGTTTTCATGACCTCCATCGACTGCGAGGACATCTCCATCGGAGATTCGGGAATTGTCGTCGAGGTGCAGTCAGTCTCCATCACCATGAAACATACGGTGGAAGTATCACACGGCCTTCATGTCATGGAACGGGAACGGATGGCAGCACGATGCAAGGTGAAATATATCTCTAACACCACGATCAAAGCAACCGTGAATCCCTGTCGCCTGACCGAACCCCGCAGGGTTGATGTCGTGCGGCCGGTTATGTTCCATGCCGGATAATCCCCTTTTTTTGGTAATCTTTAACAACAGTCAGGGAAAATATATAGAGGCACGGGGACCTGTGGCTTAGCCTGGATATAGCGTCGGGCTTCTAACCCGAATGTCGGGGGTTCGAATCCCTCCAGGTCCGCTATTCTTTTTTAAAAAAAGTTAGTACGTCCTGCTGATATGCAGAACTTCATCATAGAAGTGGTAGAGCGACCCGTCCATGAAGAAAACGTCGGCGGCGATCCTGTCCATACAGCTGTTCGAGGCCTTGAATGTGACTGTTGCTCCGACCCGGTTATCCAGGTTCTGGGTCTCATTTGTCCCGTCGGGCCCGTACCGGGTTACCGCAATCGATTTTACCAGTCCCTGCCCCAGTCCTCCGCGGAATTCCACGTTGATCGTCTGGATATCAACCCCTGCCTGGATGGCAATCGTCTTGTTCCCAGGGATCTCTGCCACCGGTTCGGTCTGAAGTGAGGGCGATGCGGCAATCTCTTCACAGGGATCGACAGCAGGTGAATAGTCAGCGCTGCAGATACCGGATATATATGGCATCATCTCATTCAGGAACGGATACGTCACTCCGTTCATGAAGGTAGCGGTTCCAAGCACCTGGTCCCGGCATCCGGTTCCCGTGAACGTAACCGAATCAC
>CAZXRT010000351.1:0-2884 GCA_964642535.1 uncultured Methanospirillum sp. | reverse complement strand
GGATGCTCCCGGTATCCTTCTTCAGTACCTTAAAAACCCGGGCATACGGATCATCACCAGCCACTCCAAGAGGCTCATACCGGTCTTTGAGCCGGTCAGGGAAACCAAACGGATTGTTGATATCCTGATACTCCTGGTCCACGTCATCAACATTTCTGGCCTCATTATCTTCTTCTGCACCTGCCGGACGCGAAGCGGGATAGGCACCCGGGCCTCCTTTTTTATCCCTGATGGTATTCTTCGCAGCTGCCGTCTGCCCGCTCGTCCGGGTGACTGAATCGACAACATCCTTGCCTGCAGAGCCGGTCCCGGCGCCGGATTCACCCTGGCCGGCTCTTCCCCCTTTGAGCCCTCTTCCAAATATCTTCCGCTTACCATCAAAGGAGACAGGCACAAGGGTAACCGGTTTGACAAACCTTCGGACCGGGTGATTTTCCGGAAACCGGGTGGTGTCCATCATCAGCATCTGGACTCCAAAAAAAAGGATCGCAATGGTAAGAATCAGGAGTGGCAGGTTTGCTTTGAGATACCCAAGAAGGGTGAACCGTTCATCCTTCTCAGTAACCACTTGCGGAATCCCGGCAATATTCATGTCAGCATACACCCTGCTGACCGAACCGGCCTCGACCTTCACGTCAATAACCTTCGTTTTGAATTCCGGAGCAGCGATGCTGACCTCGTAGGATGCCGGATTGAGATCGGGGATCGTCAGGGGTGTATCTCCCCGTTTATCACCACCGATGAAGACTTCTGCACCTGTCGGAATGGAGGTGATGATGATGGATCCAACAGAACCCGAGGAGATTCCATCCTGTGAGATGACACGAACGGTTTTTGAGAAGGTCTCAGGGAACGTGCTATAATTTTCCCCTTTCACCGTCGCCATGGAGAAACTGAAGGTATGATCACCGGGTTTGTCCGGAGGAGTCAGTATCAGTGGGAAGGTCACTTCATCTCCTGATTTTATCTCCACCCCTGGCTGAAGACGGGAAAATTCAGGATCTACGATGATGGAAGACTGAAGACCCTGGTACAGCATCCCGAACTTCTCAACACCCCATTCCCAGGAGACCATCCCGGAGTTCCGGAAGGTGATGGTGACCGGATATGTCTGTCCAGCCTCGACCATTTCAGGGATCGTATCATTCATATGCTGAGCCTTGTAATACGAGATCTCAATAGACCCGTATGGCGAATCTGCATATACCGGTGAAATATAGAGGAGGAGGAGTGCAACCGCTATTACCGTGAAATAAGACACCTGTGTCAGGCGGCGGTCATCCATATATACACCTCCCTTTTGATTCAGCAAATGTATAAGAGTCTCTCGTTCCAATCAATCAAAAATGCATTCCCATCGGTTTTTTAACACAGATATTGAGACGATGCCTCGATCCGATATCGAGGCAGTTATTGATGAGCGAATTGCGTATACCATCGCCTATGCAGCAGAACATTCTCCCTTCTATCGTTCGTTCTTCAGACAGAAGAATATCAGGCCTTCGGATATCACCTGCCACGAGGATCTCATCGAACTACCGATCATATCAGGAGAGGTGATCAGGCAGAACCAGCCACCGGTGACATCAGATTTCAGGTTTAAAAGCCACGACTGGAAGGGAATCTATACCATCCATGAGACCAGCGGGACCAGTGGGACACCAAAAAGTTTTTTCCTGACATGGGAGGACTGGATGCGATATGCCGATAAATATGCACGGATTTTTGTATCACAGGGATTTACAGAGGATGACCGGATGATCATCTGTGCCAGTTACGGGATGAATGTGGGTGCAAACACGATGACCCTTGCAGCGCGGGAGATCGGCATGAGTATCATCCCGACCGGGAAGTGCACCTTCCCCATACGGCTGCTCAGTTCGTACCAGCCGACCGGTATCGTTGGAAGCGTATTCAAATTTATCAGACTTGCACGGAGGATGAAAGCTGAAGGGCTCAATCCAGCCGAATCATCAATTCGCCGCCTGGTCATTGGCGGTGAGAGTTTTGCACAGGAGTCCCGTCAGTACGTTGAAGAGATCTACGACTGTGAGGTGTTCAATACCTACGGAAGTACCGAGGGAACCATGTGCGGAGAGTGTAGTGCACAAGCCGGACTTCATGTTCCCGAAGATATCGTGCACATGGACATTTTTAACCAGAAACATGACGACTATGCCCGCGAAGGTGAGGAAGGACATATTGTCCTTACCACACTGCTCAAGCCCGGTGAGCAGTGTGGTTCACTCCTGATCAACTATGATACCGATGATACGACAAGAGTGCTGACCAGGGAGCGGTGTTCATGCGGAAGAACCCATATGAGAATCCTCAACCCCTGGAGAGAGGCAGAAACGACCCGGATCTTTGAGGTCCCCGTAAACAGGATTGATATCGAACGTGCCGTCTTTCAGCATGATATCCTGGGCAGTCTGACGGGTGAATATGAAGCCTTCATCTATGGTGACGAGGAGAGCGAGATTACCCTCCGGGTTTCAGTCGAAGCAGAAGACCGCGATGCATGTAATGTCCGTGATATCAGCCAGGCTATCACCGAGAACCTTCTCACCCATCTTCCCGCTCTTGCAGGCTCCTATGCAGACGATGTGTTCAGGATCGCCGTCAACATTACCGGTCCGGGAGGACTGGAACTCCACCAGGTAAAAGGAAGGCCGAAGCGCCTTGTTGACAGGAGATAAACCAGATAATGAGAAAACCTGACTCATCATCCAGTCAGAGTCCTGAACAGAGATTCAGAGCCGTGACGAAAACCGGCTTGCTGGAATAAAATTGTTTTTTCAAAAATTTTCAAGGCTCTTGTGGTTCTGCAACCAGGGCTTCAAGTGCCGTCGATACGATCCGCCCGAGTTGTTCAACAGTCCAC
>CAZXRT010000350.1:0-2885 GCA_964642535.1 uncultured Methanospirillum sp. | reverse complement strand
TGTCTGAAAGAGTCAGGATCACCGGTATAATTGGTCTTAACAATGTCGACTCCGAGCTCAGCAGCTACCCGTGCAGCAAGTCTGACATGCTCTACGGCATGTTCATCTGTGATTTTTCTTCCCCTGGGATACATCATGGCGAGAAGCGGCATTCCCCATTCCATGCATTCAATCGCAACCCTTCCCAGGTCTGCAAGCATCTGGGCTTCAGAGTCTGCTCCGATATTTACATGGATGGAAACTGCATCAGCACCCATTTTTATTGCATTCGTAACCGAGTTCACCAGGACTTTTTCATTCGGATCCGGCCCGATGGCCGTGGAAGCTGAAAGGTGAAGGATAAGTCCGATATCATGACCCCGCTGTCGGTGGCCGTATAAAGAGAGACCGATATGACCCAGTACTGCGTTGGCACCTCCTTCTGCAACAGCATTGACCGCATCAGGAAGATCGATAAGGCCATCGATGGGCCCGAGGGAAACTCCGTGATCCATTGGTACAATGATTGTTTTTCGCGTATTGCGGTTCATGATACGTTCAAGTCTGATGTCTTTGCCTCTCATAATAGATCACTCTGTTATGGAACTGATCTGAATCAGTACCAAAAATAACCAAAATAGCGAAAACCGCTAAAAGGACGAAGAGATGTGATGCCGGTCGGAATGGTGGACAGGGTACTCTCCTGTCCGGTTCCGGTGACATCGTGGCGAGAAAAGCAGCAGATGGTACTGGTAGTGCAGGCCAGTTCGGAATCCAGTGATCCCCTGCTGCTTTTCATTATCACAATGTCGATGATACAGGTATAAAAAAGTTATTACAATCGTGCTATGTTTTGTCATGGCAAACATAGGTTTATGTTCTATGAAGCCTGGCACGCATGAAAAAAAGTTACCGTTTGACTTTCTTGATCTTGATGACATCACCCATGGTGGTTGTCATCTTTGACTGATGAAAGTCCTGTGATTCTGATGAATTGTCTTCAATGAGACGGATTTCGAGTTCTTTCTCGATTTTTTTCCTCACATCTTCTTCCGGAATCAGTTCTCCCTTCTCAATCTTTTTGATAAGGAGTTCTTTTTCCATCATTGCGAGGGCCAGTTCTTTCTGGCTGAGACCTTTCTTCAGGCGGGCATTGCGTATCCGGTCTGCATAATCATCAACAAGGTCACCTCCCAGAGTATCAAAGAGATCACGGGAACGGCGTGGTTGAGCGGTTTGCGATTGAATGGAGCCCGTCTGTCTGCCGGAAGGTGTTGCTGACGGTTTTACAGCTCCATGCAGTTCTGTACCATATCTGGCACAGGAACCACAGACTGAGAGTTCGGCCCCTTCTATCCGGACCCGTTTCAGGGGGACTTTACTTTCCGCCCCACACATTTCACACTGCATTTTTCGCAATCATCATATAGTCAACTTCCCCTATATAACTAATTAGACGGATGTCAGAGACTACCCGCCAACCGGACAACCCGAAAACGCCTGAGGAGCTATACCGCTACCTTGTTGAGCGCGTAGCCGGGATGGAGTCGCAGAACCAGGAGCTGAAAGAACAGATTCGCCAGCTTGAATCTGACAAGAGATATATCGAGACTCAGAAAATCCGATATGAACGAGAGGTCAGAAAACTCAAGAGCGAGATCGAGCACCTGAAAACTCCCCCCCTTATTGTGGGTACCATAACTGACGTCATTGATAACGGAAGAGTTGTTGTCAGATCCAGTGCAGGTCCACGGTTTCTGGTCAGGGTTTCACAATCTGTGAATGCTGAGCAGATGAAGGCAGGGGTGAGATGCACCCTGAACCAGCAGTCACTGGCAATCGTGGAACTTCTACCGAGCAGTTACGACTCGCAGGTATACGGAATGGAAGTGGTTGACCTTCCTGGTGAAACATACGAGGATATTGGAGGGCTTGAACGGCAGATCACCGAGATTCGTGAAGCCGTTGAACTGCCGATGACAAGGCCCGAACTTTTCGCAAAGATCGGGATTACTCCTCCGAAAGGTGTCCTCCTGTATGGCCCGCCGGGAACGGGAAAGACCCTTCTTGCGAAAGCAGTTGCTCATGAAACACATGCCTGCTTCCTGCATACGGTGGGCTCAGAACTGGTTCAGAAGTAT
Organism: uncultured Methanospirillum sp.; assembly: GCA_964642535.1. GTDB lineage: Archaea > Halobacteriota > Methanomicrobia > Methanomicrobiales > Methanospirillaceae > Methanospirillum. The sequence goes on along the minus strand of CAZXRT010000350.1, from coordinate 765 downwards.
ATCGGTGAGGGTGCACGTCTTGTCAGGGAACTCTTCGACCTGGCTAAGGAAAAAGCACCTTCTATCGTCTTTATTGATGAGATTGATGCCATTGGAGCCTCGCGGAGTGAAGCTATGACCTCCGGGGATCGTGAAGTTCAGAGAACGCTGATGCAGCTTCTCGCGGCGATGGACGGATTTGAACAGCGGGGAGATGTCAAGATCATCGGAGCAACCAACCGGATTGATATCCTGGATACTGCTCTGCTCCGCCCGGGAAGATTTGACCGGATTATTGAGATTCCTCTTCCAGACACCGAAGGAAGATATGCCATTCTTCAGGTCCATACCCGTGGCATGAATATCGATTCTGATGTTGATATGATGGAGATTGCACGACTGACGGAAGGAAGAAACGGGGCAGATCTGAATGCTATCTGCATGGAAGCGGGCATGTTTGCGATTAGACAGGAACATGCAAAAATCACTCACAATGATTTTATGATGGCCCTGAGTAAATTCAGATATGATTACGAACGTGATTCACGGCTGGCAACAACCAGTGTCATGTTCGCCTGATCACACCAACACTTTCTTTTTTTCCACACGTTCCGTGACAACCATGAAGATGACAGTTATCCACGTGGGTTATGCAGGAGTTCTGGTTCTTGTTCTGTTTTTTTCGCTGTACACGGTTCAGGCTGAATATAGGACGACAATACCCGAAAAAATCAGCAATTTGGCGGAAATCGATAATGGACGGATTGTGGTGGATCCAGACTCTCT
>CAZXRT010000349.1:0-2885 GCA_964642535.1 uncultured Methanospirillum sp. | reverse complement strand
CCAGAAGCGGATCTCCAAATGGAAGTGTAAGATCCGGGCCTGTGTATCAGAGAAAAATCTGCACCATTGCGGGGAGTGCCAGGAGTTTCCCTGCCGCCTCCGGTCTTCCCTTGAGTCCCGGTATCTCAAAACCTACTCGATTGACCTGGCCCGGAATATCAGGCTGCTTCGTGATAAGGGTCCGGAGGGGTGGCTTGAGGAGCAGAAGAGGAGGTACACCTGCCGGGTCTGTGGGGATGTGGTCAATCCGTATTCGCGGGAATGTTACGGGTGTGGTGAGAGAGCATCCATTGATTAAGAAGAACGCTCTTCCGGCCGGCTGTACCTGGGTTTTCCAGTTTTAAGGCTGGTATTCATCTTTCCACCCACCCAAAGACGAAACATCTCCTCCTAAATTTTTAAAATCCCCAATACTTTCATCAATCCCGTTAGCACATAGACGGGTATGGATCCAGTCATACAGATATTTTTCATTGCCGGGTCGCTGATTCTGATACTGCTTCAGATCACAACTCCTCCTTCTGCCTCTTCGAAACATCAGGGTGAGAGGAAAATTCCGGGCATGCCAATCCACAGTCCTGTATATCCTGCTCCTCCGAACCGTTTTATGGGTAGGGAATATTTCATTATCACGTATGAGACCGATCCTGCTGCCCTGGAAAAAGTCGTCCCCTATCCCCTGAAGGTCGTCGAGCCGGTGGTCAAGTATGAATTTATCAGGATGCCGGACTCATCCGGATTTGGTGATTATACCGAGTCTGGACAGGTAATCCCCGTGGAGTTTAATGGAACCAGCGGGCTCTTCGTCCTTTCCATGTACCTGGACAATGAGCCAGCCATTCTTGCTGGCAGGGAAGTTTGGGGATTTCCCAAAAAATACGGTCATCCCTCACTACGAGTTGATCCTGTAAACAAAGACACCCTTGTTGGTAGGCTCTATTATGGAGAACTCGAAGTTGCCAGGGGGACGATGGGGTACAAATGGCAGGCTCTGCCCACAGATGATATGAAAAAATATCTCGAGAACACTCCCAATTACCTGGTCAAGATCATCCCTGATGTGGATGGCAGCCCGAAAATCCATCAGCTGGTCAGGTATCATCTGGGTGATGTCACGGTTACCGGTGCCTGGACCGGCCCGACCGATCTTGATCTCTACAGGCATGCCCTGGCACCGGTTGCGGATCTCCCGGTGAAGAAGATCATCTCCGGAGTCCATTTCATTAGTAATCTGACCCTTCTTGCGGGAACTGTAGATTATGATTATCTAGGCTGATGCATGCATCATAGATATTGAGGAGAGACATACTCTCATCCTTCAGAGTACATCACCACAACCTCATCTTTTATCGTATCTTTCAGGTACGGGCTGATTGCTCTCCCGCTGAGATGATCCACCTGGATACCGAGGGTATCTATCAGATCTTCCCTCATTCTCCCAGGTCAAAGAGGTCTTTTCGGGTATGAAATGAAACGATGAGATCAAAGTCATTCTCCGGGGTAGGGTTCCCGGTTGCAAAACTTCCAAAATCCAACGATTTGTGAAACTCCATGAGGCATAAGGGTATGAATATCCGTGTCTCTGATTTGCTCCGGGATGAGAGTGGAAGAATCAGGAATCGTACTCTAAATTCGAAATCAGAAAGAACAAACAATTGGTTGTTCACTTGTTTCAGTATTCAAATCCAGGACTCATTCGATACCCTTTTTTTACGTGGTGGTTTAATTTTAGTATGGACAAGACTACCTTCGGGATTATTGGCCTCTTCCTTGGAATTACTGCAATACTAACCGGATTTTATGGAATTTTGTTACGGTCACTCTTCATAGCCGGAGGATATCTCGTATTCGTGGTAGTTGTAGGGGTATTTTTTATCCGGTTTTTTTGTGCATCATGTCCAATCAAAGATACTTGTGTACATATCCTTCCCGGATATATGGCCCGGATGTGGAAAGTAGCACCAGGACCCTATTCCTCCAGAAAACTCGTGATATCTGGATTTCTCTTTGTTATCCTTTTCATACCTCCCCTTCCTTCACTGCTCACATCACCGGTTCTGATGATCATCTTCCTGGTTTGCATAGTTTTCGCGGCAGTAACCAGCGTACGATTTCTCTGTCCGGGTTGTGGGAACAGGTTCTGTCCGTTCAGGAAAGAAGGATGAGATCCCTCATAGTCTCCTGGAGGCGGTTAGGATCCTTTCCGGTAATCATAATATTTCACGGAGAACCCTCCTCCGGTCCGGTAATAATCGATGATTTTCGTAAGAGGTTTACAGAAGGAGTCTTATGAGGTCTGAATGCAAAAATTGCCTGTACATGTGAGATCAATTACTGGGATTGATGTTATAGGATTAGATTCAAAATCAAAGCATGTAACGTAACTCAAATGAAATATCTCCCTATACTCTTCGCAGATGATCATGTGATACCATGCCGATAAAAAAATCAGGGTTCTATTGTTCTCTCTGGAAAAGCTCTGATGAACTCAGGGGTTGGATGGATGCCCTGTCCGAGAAGGTGGATGAGCATCTGCGGACAATGGGGTTTTCATTATGAGCCGGAAGGATGAATCTGTGGACAGGTACTCTGATATCACCACTTCCTGTAAGGATGGTTGTTCTGATCGATTGATGCTTTATTCAGATCGAATACCCGGAGCAGCCTGCTGATTACCGATCTCCTCACCTCGCTCCACCATCGGTTCGAGGATCAGGTTCACGAGCAGGAGGGAGTCGGGTTCTGGTATGCCCGGGATCTTCAGGTGCTCCCTGGGTATGTACAGTGGCGTAATTTTCTCCAGGTTATTGAAAAAGCACAAGAAGCCTGTAAAAAAGGTAATAATATGAGAGAACATAGTAATCCCGATACAGGGTGGTGGATTA
>CAZXRT010000348.1:0-2890 GCA_964642535.1 uncultured Methanospirillum sp. | reverse complement strand
GTATGGATACGGGATTACGGGCCGACATTCGTGGTAAACCGTGGAGAAAACAGGGCTGCACTTGTCAGGTGGATCTTTAACGCATGGGGGAATAAGTATGACGAACTGCTCAAGGACGGTGTCGTTCCCGGATATCTGAATGATATCCTTCATCTTTCGGTCTTTGAGCCGGGTATCGTTCTTGAAGGAGGCTCCATTGATGTGAACGGGAGGGGAACGGTGTTGACAACCCGTGCATGCCTGCTGAATGCGAACCGGAACCCTTCCCTTTCTGAATACGAAATCGGCCAGTATCTCGGTGAATATCTCGGGATAGAAAAAGTGATATGGCTGAATGATGGGATTGCCGGTGATGATACCGACGGTCATATCGATGATATTGCCCGGTTTGTCGGCCCATCCACGGTGGTCTGTGCGTATGAAGAGAATCCAGACGATGAAAATTATGCTCCACTCAGGGAGAACTATGATATTCTGCGTTCATCCACCGACCAGGACGGCAACCCGCTTACGGTTGTTCCTCTTCCGATGCCAGGGCCCGTGTGCGATGAAGAGGGACGGTATCCTGCCAGTTACCTGAATTTTTATATCGCAAACGGGGTCGTTGTCGTTCCGGTGTTTGATGATCCGAATGCTGCCCGTGCTCTTGAGATCCTGGGCAGACTGTTTGCAGACCGGCAGGTGATCGGGATCGAAGCACGGGCCATGGTTGAGGGATATGGGACATTCCACTGTGCAACGCAGCAACAACCACGAATATAGCCTCCGGGTGAGAAAGGTTCAAACGGGTTGCGCCCCAATCAGATGACTGGTACATCAATGACAGGATTAATTGCAGAATTCCTGGAATTTCTGAAAGAGTACAAGGTGGTTGCCCTCGCAGTTGCATTCATTATCGGTGTTGCAGCAACTGCTCTGGTCAAGTCTCTGGTGGATAATATCATCATGCCATTTGTCGGAGTTCTGGTTCCTTCCGGAGACTGGAAGACTGCAACTCTTGCCCTGGGGCCGGTGAACCTGGGGATCGGTCCGTTCGTAGCAGAATGTCTTAATTTCATCGTCATCGCATTCGTGGTATTCATGATTGCCAAATCTGTAATGGGCGAAGAAAAGGTTGAGAAAAAATAACCCCTGTATTCTCCCGCGGTCGCAATTTTCTCCTCCGCACCTTTTTGCGAAATTTTCTTTTTTTTCTTTTCTTCGGGTTGATGATTTCAGGTAGTGTCAGGAGATCCATGAGTCGCAGATGGGCAGTTCCTTCAGACAGAGGGAGGGTATGATTGACTCTTTCAGGAGAGGATGAACTTCAATACCATAAACAGAACCGGTTTGTTGAGGCGGACAATTCGGCTGTGTACGGGATATCTCACCCGGTATCGGACAAGGCCTGCAGTCGTCCTGAAAAGAATCTCTTCCAAATCCTCCCGGGACGGTGTCCGGACTCTGTGTCCCTCGCAGTGGATGAAATCAGGCATATGTGTCTTTATCCTGACCCTGACAGGGATGGGAGAGTAGATGTGGGTTGGTATTCATAAGGGTGAGAGACAGGATTGACATATATGCAGCGTGACCGGATGGTGCCTGAAGAGATTGTATCGACGGTAATCAGGGAAGAACTGGGAGAAAGTCTGCCTATCGATATCTGGTACCATGGAAACATATGGGTGTTCAGGCCGTTTGGGCGGGTGGATACCGGTCATGCCGAGGATCTTGATTCTGCATTTTCAGAGGGGATTTCCCAGGGAATGCGGTTTATCGTTTTGGATCTGACTGATACCGGATATATTTCCAGTTCAGGCCTTCGGGCAGTGACGAAAGCAGCAAAACAACTGAAATCACAAGGTGGCGTCCTCTCTCTGTGCGGGATGAATGAACCGGTAGAGGAAGTGTTCAGAGTAAGTGGTCTGCTTCGGTTGTTCTCCAATTATCCTACGGCACAAGAGGCTGTAGCGGATATGGGAAAAAGCGCTGAAATATAAAAAAAAGTATTTGAGCTGAATGTTCAGCTTATGCGACGATTATCTCGAGGGTGTAGGTCTCACCTGCTTCAGTTGCTGCTCCTTCGTGGATTGCACTGAAAGACTGGGTGCCTGCGGTGAGTGCCTTGATGATGAACTCTTCTGCTCCTTCCTCGGTGACGGTTGAGTTTCCGACCTGTTCAAGGCCTTCGGACATGGTGACGTTCCAGATACCGTCTGCTTCCTCTCCAATGAGTGCAATGGCAACAGTCTGGTTGACACCGACATTCTCAAGGAGGGTCACGGTCTCGTTTGCAGTAAAGTCAGGGATGATCTCTTCAACAACTTCCTCGACAACGGTCTCGTTGCCTGCTGCATCGGTTGCCTCTACGATATCTTCGACTTCAACAACCTCTTCGATGGTTGGGGTTGCTTCTGCTTCGACGGTCTGTTCTTCTGCAAAACATCCTGGAACGAGCACTACGGCTGCAACCAGGAGGATAAGGAACTTTGCGATCCGATCCATAACAGTTGGTTGGATCTTCTGCCCTATGAAGCTGGAGGTTTTTGGTACCTGGATGGGGGGCATGCACCACTGGTTTCAAAGATCTGATCTTCAGGAAACCTGCATCCTGTGCAATTCTCTCTCCAGATTCGATTATTCAGCGCATCCATGTCTTATTGTCCGCGCATGGGGAAACGTGTCTGGAGCACTTTTTGTCTGAAGGAATGGAGGGTATTCCTCCCTTATGATAAACCCATGAGCTGTTTTATTCGATGATTTCATTAGTACCCACAACTAGGAATGTTGACGTATTGACATCTCTCCTCGAGCTTGGGATCCTGGGTTTTGTGATCGGATTGACCGGTGCCCTCACTCCCGGTCCGACCCTCATTGCAACCATCCAGTCATCAATCAGCCATGGATGGAA
>CAZXRT010000347.1:0-2912 GCA_964642535.1 uncultured Methanospirillum sp. | reverse complement strand
CCTGATGCTGGATCGCGGATGCAGAACTCCTGCCGATGTGCTGGTTCATCCCCGGGTGGTCACGGTCATCGGCACGGAAACAGCCGGGCCCGATCTGTCATCCTATGTAAGTGGATATCTTTCGGTTGACATGAAAGAAGGAAAGATGCTCCCCTCTCTCTCCGATCCCCTTCCCTTTCTTGTCACTGCAGGCAGGTATTCTTTTGAAGGATGCATTCTGCTTGATATCTCCGGTGTCGGGACTCAGGGCGGACTGGATCCGGGCAGACTCTCCCGGTACCGGTCCGCCTACCCCGGACGGCTGCTCTGGGGTGGGGGGGTATCATCCATGGAGGATCTCTTTCTCCTCGATGAGCAGGGATACGACGGAGCGATTATCGCGACGGCAGTTCACCGCGGGGCAATTCCGGTAGACCTGATCAGGAGGGGATGCCTATCCTGATCTCCCTGGAGGGAATAGACGGGAGCGGAAAGAGCAGTCTGCATACTGCTCTGGGAACACTCCTGAGGCAGTACTCCCCGGTAATGACCCGTGAACCCGGTTCGACCTGGATCGGCGATGCGGTGCGCAGAGCAATCGCTGAAGAGGGAGATCCCATCGCCGAAGCTCTGCTTTTTGTTGCCGACCATGCAGCCCATCTGCGGGAAGTGATAAGGCCGGCACTGGCAGAGAACCGGCTGGTCATCACCGACCGGTACATTGACAGCCGGTTTGTCTATCAGGAGGTCTCGCTGGAGGGCTCACTACAGGATCCTGAAAAATGGCTTGGCGCAGTTCATGCAGGCTGGACGATTCTGCCGGATCTCACCTTTCTTCTCGTTTTACCGGTTGAAACCGCTCTGGGCAGAACTAAAAAACGGGGATCTGCAGAGCACTTTGAAAAGGCCGGGACTTTGAAGCGGGTGCAGGATGCGTACCTTCGCCGTGCACAGGCTGACCCGGGGCGGTTCGTTGTGATTGATGCAACTCTTCCCGAAGAGACGATCCGGGAGTTTGTAAAAGAAGAAATTATCAGGAGAATGGATTCCTGATTACCTGGCAATGGTGATTGTCAGGTCCGGCTCAGCGGTAATGATCTCGACAGCAGCCCCGGCAACGGTGTAACTCATCTTTGGAATGACCGACCCCTCCGGGATTGCGATCATCTCATTCCCGACTTTCACCGTTTCAGGCAGGTTTACCAGCATCTCTTTTGGCAGCAACTCCACTGCCTGCATGAATCCCTTCGCCTGACCCCGCAGTACCGGTCCGATGATCCCCATATTGAAGGATACCCCGGTGACGACCTCTTTCAGTTCAGGTCTTCCTTCCAGAAACTTCAGACTGCAGTTCAGGGCAAGACTTCCGTCTCCTGCATCATCAACCGCCCGTGAGGTATACACGGTGATCTCTCCGAGCGGGGCATTCAGTGCGAGGTTATTGTCATGTTTGTACCGCCTGACTTCAGAGACAACACGAACCAGGATATCTCCTGCTTCAATCGCATCCGGGTCCTGGCAGGAGAAGTCGATCCACGGTTGTTTGTGCACGGATCCTTCTCCCACTGAGGACCAGATCTCTTCTGCAAAGTACGGAGTGTATGGTGCAAGCATTCTGCACAGGGCATCCAGGGCGGTTTTTATGGTAACACATGCCCCGTCTCTTCCTGCTCCCCCGTACAGTCTCCCCTTGACGATCTCGATGTAGTTGTCGGCCAGGACATCCCAGGCAAACTCCCTGATTGCCCTCAGTCCCTTGTCAAACTGGTAGGTCTCAAAGGCTTCGGAGACTTCTCTGACCGTTGCATCCAGCCGGGTGAGAAGCCAGCGGTCGGCCAGGGCAGTAACCGGTGCAGATGGATCATATGTCTCGCGTGAGAGCTGCATCAGGGCAAACCGGGAGATGTTCCACATCTTGGTGAGGAACCGGTTTGCAGCCACGACATCATTCCAGTTGAACTGGATATCTGACCCGGTTGCCGCACCTGCTGCAGCCCACTGGCGCAGGGAGTCAGCTCCGTACTGGCTGAGGATCTCCTCGGGAACCGTGACATTTCCCCTGCTCTTACTCATTTTAAAGCCGTCTTCCCCAAGGACCATCCCGTTGACCAGGATCTGCTCCCATGGTTTTCCACCGGTCAGGGATACGGATCTCAGGATGGTGTAGAATGCCCAGGTTCTGATGATATCATGACCCTGTGGCCGGATCTGGGCAGGGAAGAGCGGGGGCACTGTCTGGCTGCCATCCCATCCGGTGACATGAAGGACTGATATGGATGAGTCCATCCAGGTATCGAGGACATCCGTTTCCGGTGTGAAAGAACTGCTGCCGCATTTTGGGCAGGGTTTTTTCGGCTGGTCCACGGTCGGATCGACCGGGAGATCGGCCTCATCAGGGGTGATGATCTCCCCGCAGTCCTTACACAGCCAGACCGGGATCGGGGTGGCAAAGAGCCGCTGGCGGGAAATGCACCAGTCCCACTCCATCTGTTCGATCCAGTTCTCCATCCGCAGGAACATATGCTCGGGGTACCATTTCACCTCCTTTGCCGCTTTCAATGCAGCCTCATGCGGGATCTTCACGAACCACTGGTGTTCTGAAAGGATCTCAATCGGGGTTTTGCAGCGCCAGCAGGTCCCGACCCGCTGCTCAAGCGGCTGAGTGCGGATGAGGATCTTCTGCTCCTCCATATCTGCAAGGATTGCCTTGCGACATTCCCCTGAAGTCATCCCGGAGTATTTTCCGGCAAGATCTGTCATCTTCCCGGTTTTATCAATCGCTTTTCGGAGCGGGAGGTTGTGGACCTTCCACCAGATGACATCCTGCTTGTCACCAAAGGTACAGATCATAACAGCACCGGATCCAAATGACGGATCTACTGCTTCATCGACGATTATAGGAACAGAATGGCCGAACAGGGGGACTTTCAGCT
>CAZXRT010000346.1:0-2918 GCA_964642535.1 uncultured Methanospirillum sp. | reverse complement strand
TCCTGAGAGCCATCAGGGGGCATGACTCCCTGATCCTCACCTCGGCAAAGATGATTGATCGGGTCGTGGCCAGGGTTGAGGCATACTGTGCAGAAAGCGGGTCAGAGATCCGGGTTGTCCCGGTGATCACCGCTGAAACATGTGAGAACTAACCCGGAACAGCAGGGTACCGGTCTTTTTGCGTTCATCATCGGGAAAAGGTACCCTGCATCAAAGGAGAAGAAGAGAATCAGATTTGAAGTTCTTCAAACCTTCCGCCATGCACCTGTTTCCACCCGATCGGATAGGTAGCATTCCCATTCTCATCAAATGTGAGATGACCCAGGGCTCCGTCCCAGGTCTGGTTTGTGTACCAGTCAGACACACAGTCAGCATCCGGTCCGCATGCTGAGACCGCGGCATTCAGGGTCATGAGTGCATCATATCCTTCCGCACCGTAAAAGGTCGCATCAGCCCCGGACTTCTCGTGATAGGTGGCAAAAAAGGGGTGTGACTGATTCAGCTGCGGACTGGTGAAGATGAGCCCTTCTGCTGCTTGTGTCATGGCAAGGGAGTTGCGTTCGATGACCCGGGTTCCGACAAAGGGGGCCGTGATTCCTGCGTTTCGGAGCAGTGCAGCCACCTCCCCTCCTTCAGATACACTGAGGAGGAGAACCACATCAGGATCCGCCTGCACAATCTCCGTTGTATTCAGGGTCAGATCTACAGAATCCTGGTCGTACCGGGTCTTCTGTACGATTTTTCCGGGAAGGAGAAGGTCTAGAGCGGTGAAGTACCCGTTGCTGTAATCATTGTCTCCTCCGACGATGGCAATCCGGTCAAACCGGTCCAGGTATGATGCAAGGACCGGTGATTCCTGCTGCACCCCGGGAGTGAACTGGATCAGCCTGTCTTCCTGTTGGCTGCGGTTAATTGCCGCACTCCCAAGTGCCATCTGAATGATCCCTCTCTCAGCAGCATCCGGGTAGACGACGTTGGAGGTCCAGCTTGAAACCGTGATGATCACCGGGAGATCAGGTGACGCATTTTTCATCGCATTCCAGCCTGATACTGCAACGGAACCATTGCTTCCGCCATCCATGATTACCGGTCTTATCAGAGATGAAGAGGAATCATTCATCGCAATATCGAAAGCCTGCTGGTATTCTGAACCGATATCTGATACAAATCCGCTCTTCATCACCAGGATGCCGACCGGCAGGTGAGCGGATGAGTCGCGGATGGTATCAGTCTGGCCGCTGCTGGAATCATCCGTCCCGGCATACGGCTCTGTTGCCCCACACAGGGGAATCTGGAGTGCTGCGAAGAGGATGAGGATAAGACAACAGGTCTGGGATCTCATGTGTTTGATCAGGGTTCTCTGATGACCGTATTAATTCATCGATGGAAGCTTCACCTGCACAATTTCCCGTATTATCGCTGCAGTAAACCGGGATGAGTGCAGGTGGAGATATCCGGCTGGCACTCCATACTCTCTGAGCAGATAGGCATTCATGGATAGTTCTGCCTGTCACTTTTCAAATCCTGTGAGACCATGCCCGCAGACACCTCAGCACTCCGCCTTCCCCAGATCGTTGCCCTGTACGTGGGAGCCGTGGTAGGCTGCGGGATCCTGATCCTCCCCGGCCTGACTGCAGATATCGCAGGGCCGGCATCGGTCGTATCCTGGGCGATAATGAGTCTCCTTTCCCTCCCGCTTGCCCTGACGATGGGGTTCCTTGCCCGGGAGTATCCAAACGACGGCGGCGTTTCATGGTTTGTGAGGACTGCGTTTAGTGAACCGGCAGGATCCCTCATCGGGTGGTTCTTCCTCTCTGCCACCATCATCGGGGTTCCGGTCCTCTCCCTGACCGGTGCAGGATATATCGCCGCAGCATTCGGGTTTTCTGAAGTGGTCCGTGTTCTCATCGCGGCAGGAGTTCTCCTCCTCGGGCTGGTCCTCAATCATGCCGGCATGCGGCTATCCGGCCAGATCCAGGTCGCGGTTGTATGCACCACTATCGTAATCCTCCTCGGCTCGTTCCTTGGAAGCTGGAAGGAGATTGATGCAGCGGCATTCTATCCGTTTGCTCCCCACGGGTGGATGAGTGTCGGGTATGCAACCTCACTCATATTCTGGAGTTTCATCGGATGGGAAGCGGTCACCCATATCACCGGAGAGTTTGAAGATCCTGCCCGGGACGTGGTCAGGGCTACTGTCATCGCCTCGGGAATCATCAGTATCCTGTACCTCCTGACCGCATTCGCCGTTATCGGGACTGGAAGTTATGGACCCGGACTCTCTGATGTCTCCCTGCTGAACGTCATCCGTCTCTCCTTCGGGCCGTGGGGGGCGGTCTGCACCGGGATAGCGGCACTGCTGGTCTGTATCGCACCATCTATCACGTATATCGGGGCAGCGTCCCGGCTTGCCTGCTCTCTCTCCCTCACCGGGTACGCTCCTGCCTTCCTCTCCCGTCTCTCGCCCCGGTTCCGGACCCCGACCGGTGGGCTTGTCTTCCTCTGCATCTGCTTTACCGGTATCATCACCGGGTACTGCAGCGGTCTGCTCCCCCTTACCACCCTTATTCAACTCCCGAATGCTGCCTTCATCCTCACCTACCTGGGGGGATGTGCAGCGGGAATCGTCCTTTTCCGGAAAAAAAGGGCTCTCATGGCCCTGTGTGTCCTTTCCCTGGTGATGACCGGAACTGTCCTTTTCTTCGTATCATGGGCAATTCTCTTTCCGGTTGTGATCACGTTGCTCTGGGGAGGATACCTGTACCTGTTTCGAAAAACCTCCTTTCTCGGGACCTGATGACAGGCAAAAAAGCGGGAACGTATCGCTCCCTGCTGATAACAGGCAGAATCAGGGGATCGGACTGGTTATCTCTTTCAGGAACTCCGCAGACCTGATGAGCCGGAGCCGGTCGCTTGAG
>CAZXRT010000345.1:0-2936 GCA_964642535.1 uncultured Methanospirillum sp. | reverse complement strand
TGATGAGACCGGCAGTGATTGGAATCAGGAAGGGAACCCCGTAACTGATCCAGACTGAACCTGCTTTCCGGTAGAGTGCAAGTTCCTTTTTGTACTGCTCCGGATGCTCTTTGAGAGACTTGGTATACACCCGCTTCCCTCCTGACACCAGGTCTTTGATGGCAGACCCGACCCCGATGAATCTGCGGTGAAGCACCCCGTTCTCCTCGGAAAATTCTTCCATGACGATCCCGAACTCATCGGCAATGGTATCACCCCGGACCGGAAACCCGAGAAAGAGATACGGGAGCGGGGCCCGGTTTCCCCTGATGACATTCATGAAAAAGAACCCGATGGGAAGCAGCAGGTTGAGTACCACGGCATTAAAGAGAACGCTGAACGGAAGGAAGACGTATGGCGGATACCCGAAAAGCGGGTACCCGGTCAGGGGGACGAGAGGGAAACACGGGATTAAAACCGTGATCAGGATTAACGCTTTCGCATCAGCCATTCCCATGAGGTTGAACCGGGTAAAGAGGTAGAATGCGATGGCAAAGAAGATGATGAGCGGGATGAGCGGCATCAGGTACGGCAGGTCTCCGGCACTGATGACCGTTGACCAGAACCAGATGAGCATCAGGACCCCGATGGCAGCAGCCGGGTACCACATCACCACCGGAACTGCCCTCTCCCTGATGTCTTCCCGGCATCCGTAGAGGAGGGTTGCGATCAGGGCGATGGCATTGATGAGGAGGGGTATCATCACGGCAGGTATTGAGAAGGGATCCATACCAGATGTTTGAAGGGATAGGAAAAAAACTGGTGAGGTGCAGGCGTCCGGGTCAGGGGAGCCATGACGAGATTTCAGGTCTGATGACGGTTACAGGACTCCCATCTCACTCAGCCGGGCAGGAAGGTACTCCTCGGTGACGAAGTCAAGACCCCGGGCCGCAAATGCCTGCTGTTCAGACTTCAGGTTCAGGGAGAGCTGCAGGTTGATCTGCTCCCGCCAGTATTCGGTATCAAACCGGGGATCGGTCAGTTCTGACCTGAGAGCTGCGATATCCTGCTCTGAAAGTTTGTCTGAAGGGAGATCATAATCCCTGATATCGGTCGGCTGAACCCCGATGAACCGGGCTGACGGGGTTGCCAGCAGCTCTGAGATATGGGCACTCTTGATTGATCCGTAGGCAACCGATGCGTAGATCCGGTATGACCAGGGGTCGCCGTCGGTAAAGACCGTGACAGGTAATTCAAACTCTTTAGCGAGCCGGTTCAGGACCCGCCGGGTGGAACGGGCAGGCTGTCCTTTGAGATGGACGAGGATGGCATCATACTTCTCGTCAAACCCGTTCTCGATCAGACGGGCATACATACCACCGGTCTCGATAGCGATGACCATCTTAGCGTCATGCTCGAGAAACTCGATTTTTTCCACGTTTGTCGGGATCTGGTATCCTGCTTCCCCGACATCATCGCCGCAGTGGATATCCTTGACACCCCTTCGTGTCTCTTCCCTGATCTTCAGTGGTCCGAAGATACTGGCTCCGTCCTCTTCAGGCCTGAGATTGAACTGTTCACGCTGCACATCGGTGAGGATCTCAAGATCCTCTATCAGGAGGTTGGAATCGTTCTGGGCGGCAAACTTCGCCCGGTTCCAGCCTTCTGAGATGTAATACAGTTCTCTTAACGTGGATGACCGGTTTTCGAGGATCTGGTGCCTGATGAACCAGACCACATATGCCATCTTGAGGATATGGAGCGCACTCTTCTCGCTTCCCGCTTCACGGAGTCGTTCACGGTCGCCATATTTCCAGACCTCGCTGGTTTCATCATACTCGATGTTCCGCTTGGTCCTGGACGGCATCGTGATGGAGGGAAGTTCTCCCCGGCTCATCTGGGCATACCATTGTTTTGGAATGCCGAGCAGCCTCTTGAGAGTCTCCTTGTTGCGTGCTTCCTTATCGATCAAGGTCTACCACCACCTTCTTCTTCTCATCAATTCCCCTGATATCGATGCTCCCTCTCCCGGTCCCCGGGAACTCGCACCGCCAGAGCTCTGATGGCGGGATGTGCAGTTGCCAGACGGCAGAGTAGTCCTCACCCATCTTCTCGGTAAAGACCGGGGCAGGGTCTGCCTTTGTGGGATCGTCAGGGGTGATGCAGTAGAGTGTGAGGTCAACGGCATGGGAGGTGTAGTTGCTCACCGAGATCATCACCACGCCATCCGTTGTCTTCTTCTTTGCGACTAAACGGCGCATGATCTGCCCTTCGATCGGAGAAGTATCAGGTACCGGGAGTTCCAGGGTCTGCGCCACCTTGGCTGCTATTTCCGGGATGATGGCGCAGATGGCACGGGCCCGCTCCTCGCTCTGCCTGCTGCGGTCACGCCGCTGGATGAATGTCTTCAGGTCCCGCCCAAGATCCTGCAGGGCAAGGGTTATCTCCCGTTCGATCTCCGGGATCGAGGCGACGGCATCCTTGCTCTCACTGGTGAACGGGACATTGGTGGATGCCACATGAACGAGGATGATCAGCGGGCCGGTGGGAAGGCCCTGCTGTCCGATTCCGTAGGTCTTCCAGTTCACCGTGCTGATCGAGCCGGTGATGGCACAGGCCCCCTGCTGGTACATCAGGGGGACGCGGTTTGCAAACCGCATGATCCTGGCAGTTCCTTCAGACTCCAGTTTTCCTCCCCAGCCAAGTGCTGCCTCGACAATGAAGGGATGACCGTGGTATACGGCAGCAGGCCGGGTCCGTGCTGCGATAAAGTCGAGCTGGTATTCCTTCTCAAGCCCCTGCCGAATCAGATCCTCGCCGATGGGAGAGAGGCACTGCTGGGCCGGGGGCGGGGGAACATTGGCCGCCTGCATTGCTGCAAGAAGCGTCCCCAGTGTCTTCGTATCAAGACTGGATGCCTTTTTCTTTTCTGAAAGGCCGGATGTGTTCAGGATCTC
>CAZXRT010000344.1:0-2957 GCA_964642535.1 uncultured Methanospirillum sp. | reverse complement strand
TAAAAGACCCTTCACTGTTTATCAACCGTGAACTCTCCTGGATCCAGTTTAACCGGCATGTCCTGAACGAAGCAAAGGACTCATCCCACCCTCTCCTTGAACGAGTAAAATTCCTCTCCATTTTTGCCAATAATCTTGATGAATTTTTCATGATCCGTGTATCGGGCCTGCATCGGCAGCTCGATGAAGGTGTGTTAAAATCTCCTCCTGACGGATTCACTCCTGCCCGCCTTCTTGATAGTATTTACGAAGCACTCGCCCCACTCCTTGATGAACAGGCTTCGATCTGGAATGATGATATTGTTCCTGCTTTGCGTGAGAAAGGGGTCACCATCCACACCTATGAAGGGCTTGATGAGAAACAGAAACGCTCTTTGCGAAATTATTTTATTAAAGAGATATTTCCCGTCCTAACTCCACTTGCCTTTGATAAATCACACCCGTTCCCCTTTATCTCAAACCTGGCCCTTAATCTGGCGATCATTGTCAGAGAGCGGGGACTAGAAGAAGATCTGTTTGCACGAATAAAAATTCCAAACAGTCTCTTTCCACGATTACTCAAGGTTCCGGTCACTGATGACTCTCTTTCAGGTCAGGGAAAAGTCGATCTGATCTTTCTTGAGGATGTGATCTCTGCCAACCTTGATCTTCTCTTCCCGGGGATGGAAGTGCGGGCAGCGTATCCGTTCAGGGTAACCCGCGATGCAGATATTGAGATTGAGGAGGACGAAGCAGACGATCTGCTCACCGCTGTTGAAGAGTCAGTAGGCCGCAGGTGGGTAGGGGTTCCGGTCAGGATAGAAGTCTCATCCTGGATGGATCAGATCGTATGCGGGATGATGGGTGAGAAACTTGTCAAATATCCCCATATGTTTTACCGGATCGCCGGGCCGATCGGGATGGCGGATCTGATGTGCATGATGGATCTGGATCGTCCGGATCTCAAAGATAGTCCTTTTGTTCCTTCTGTGCCAAAAAGTCTTGAGATTGAGAAAGCAATCTTTACTACCATCAGGCACCGCGATGTCATGTTGTTTCACCCCTATGACAGTTTTCAGCCGGTTGTCAATTTTTTAAATCTGGCGGCATCAGACCCGGACGTTCTGGCAATAAAAATGACACTGTACCGGACAGGAACCAAGTCACCCATCATCAAGGCACTCCTTGATGCCCGGGAGATGGGCAAGGCGGTATCTGTGGTTGTTGAATTGAAGGCCCGGTTTGATGAAGAGAATAATATCGGATGGGCAAAAGCTCTCGAACATGCCGGTGTCCATGTAGTGTATGGCATCATGGGTCTGAAGGTGCATGCCAAAGTCTGCCTGGTTGTTCGCCGGGAGCGGGAAGGAATCGTCCGGTATGTACACATGAGTTCGGGGAATTATAATGCATCCACTGCCCGCATCTATACAGATATCGGTCTTTTCACTGCAAATCCCGAGATAGCATCTGATGTTTCCAACCTGTTTAATGCATTGACCGGTTATTCCCGCAATATGGCATACAACCATCTTCTCGTCTCACCCAAATATATCCGCAGAGGTATTCTCTCTCTCATTGAAAGGGAAATAAAACGGCAGAATGAGTACCGGGATGGAAGAATTGTCCTGAAACTGAATGCACTTCAGGATGAAGAGATGATCCGGGCATTATATCGTGCCTCTATGGCAGGAGTTCAGATTAACCTTCAGGTCAGGGGGATTTGCTGCCTGAGACCGGGACTGAAAGGGGTTTCAGAAAACATCACCGTCAGCACCATCGTCGGCAGGTTCCTTGAGCATTCGCGTATTTACTACTTCTATAATGGTGGTGAGGAGATTCTTCTGATGGGAAGTTCTGATCTGATGCCCAGAAATCTGAACCGCAGGGTGGAGATATTGTATCCGGTACTTGACAATGGTATCAGAAATGAGATAATTAATACCATCCTACCGATTCACATGAAAGACAATATTAAGGCACGTGATTTGAATTCTGAAGGATATTATCACCCTCGTGACGTATCGGAGGATGCTGAGAAATTTCATGCCCAGGAATGGATGCTCAGACACCGGGGAATCTGGAACAAGGAATCCACTGATGAGACTGAAGATACTGTTCTCAGTCAATTCGGGATATAAATTTTCTATTAAACCATACTTTGGCACTTAATCATTATGATAACCGTTTTGGGAATTGATCCCGGATATGCAACAGTTGGGTATGGCGTGGTCTCAGATGATTGTGGGATGAAGGCAGAGCAGTGGGGATGTATCAAAACCTCAAAAAATGACGGACAATCACCGGAACGACTGGGTATCATTTATGAAGGGGTAAGCAATATCATCAAAGTCAGTAATCCTCAGGCCATGTCCATTGAACGACTTTTTTTTGCAAGAAATACGTCAAGTGCCCTTCAGGTCAGTGAAGCGAGGGGAGTGATCATTCTCGCCGCAGTGCACCATCAGATTCCGGTCATCGAATATACTCCAAACCAGGTGAAGATCGCAGTTACCGGATCAGGTTCTGCTGACAAACTACAGGTACAGGAGATGATAAAGAGGATCCTCCGGCTATCAGAAATACCCCGGCCCGATGATGCTGCAGACGGACTATCCCTCGCTCTCTGCCATTTGAACTCGTCCCGGGGGATTCGATGATCGCCAGACTGCACGGTGCGATTGTAGAGACCGGTGCTGATTACCTGGTCATTGATACCGGCGGTGTGGGCTATAAGGTCAGGGTTCCCGATACCACGGCAACATCTCTCAAGGGAAAGACTGAAACCACCCTCCATACCGAGATGATTGTCAGGCAGGATGCCATCCTCCTCTATGGATTTGCGACGCAGGCAGAACTGAAAGTTTTCAGACTATTAATATCAGTATCACGAGTCGGACCTCAGCTGGCAACTTCCATTCTTTCCCGTCTTCGGGCAGATCAGGTGGCAGGGGCAGTTATCGCCGGAGACAGCCGCC
>CAZXRT010000343.1:237-2967 GCA_964642535.1 uncultured Methanospirillum sp. | reverse complement strand
CTCATCTCCGGATTCATACGCCGATTCAGTATCCGGAGCATCTTCTGCACGATCCCCTCCCTGCTCACCGGTCTGATCACCTGCGATACCAGTATCATCACCCGCCGGCCCGTCTTCCACGTCCGGTTCATCTTCACGCTTTTTATTCTTCAGAAGGGAAGCGATAACCCCGACCAGTCCTGCGATGAGCAGTCCGACAGCAACACCGACACCCATGGGGAAGAGGCGTTCATCCCCGGTTTGAGGCTGTGGCGGTGGAGTCTGGGAGGGAGCCGGAGGAGTCCCGGTCAGGGTCGGGACGGCAGAGATGAGGGGAACTGTCGCTTCAGGGGTGAAATTTACCGTGGTGTTCTGCGGGATTGTGGTATTTCCCGCGGTGATGTTTCCTTCAGGCGCCACCGTGACCTCCTGCAGGACGGGTGGAGGAGTGATGACCAGGAGGTCGGTGGTCATGGCATCTGATTCAGTTGCCTGCACAAGTACCCGGTATTCTCCAAGTGCAAGCCTGCCTGCGGGAATCGTAAAGGAGAAGAACCGATCTCCTTCACCCTGCCAGATCTCTGCAGTACCGGAATACCCGGTCGACTCGTACCGGTCAGTCTTGGTTGTTGGCATGAACCGGTTATCAGAGACCTCCACCAGGAGGCGTTTGCCGGCCGCCAGATTCGTGGTCCCTTCGATGATAACCGGATATCCGATCTCCTGGCGCAGGGAGGAGGGATCGATCGTGATACGCGGGCTGGTTACCCTGATATCATAGCGAGTGTAGGTATCATCAATGAACGGGCTGTTCAGAGCAGTGACGAGTGCATTTGCAGCATCCGACCCCTTTAATGAGCCGGGTCCGGAAACCCTGAATAGGGGTGATCCCGCATACGGATACCTGCCCAGAACCAGCTGGCGCTGACCGTCAGGCCAGATATCAAACTCACCGTTGCTCATCGGGTGCTGAATGATCACCACGTACTCACCTGCCACCATGTCATCGGTCATCCAGGATGGAATCTCATATTCAAAAGACCCGTCCCTGTCTACTCCGGCGACATCATACCGGAAAAAGTTCCGTCCAAAGATCCAGACAGCCACATCAGACCCTGATGCCCCGGCACTATATCCGGTCAGCGTGAGGGTATCACCCCGTGCCACCGTCTCATCCCGGTTGCTTACGCTCACATATGGCCTGCGAAGGGTCAGAGGAATAGTCTGGTATGGAACAGAACCGAGATCATACCGGTCCACCGGGGAAGGTACCGCGTAGATCGTATATGTCCCGGCATCGATACCCAGTTCACCGGTATAGAGCCGGTACTCCCAGGTCTCACAGTCACCTGATGCTGTTGTAAACGAGGAGGGATCGCCCGTGCGAACCGCCTGGCGTGGCTGATCAAGCCTGCCGCCATGAGACGGAAGGTTGGGTCCGGTGATGAAGAGGTAGGTGTCACAGGATTCGGTATTATATCCCGAGAGTTTTACTTCTTCCCCGATAGCATAGACATCCTTTCCGGTCGCAAGACTGACAGAACCTTTGACAACGGTGATACTGATCTCATCGGTAAAGCGGGTTCCGGCCGGTGAGGCCGATTCTATCTTCAGGGTATACCGGGCGTCATCGGTCTGATCTGATGTCCGAAACTCAATCGTCCGTCGTCCATAGCGGTCCGGGGTGACCATGGCATAATACTTTACCCCTTCATAGGGCTGACGAGGAACAAGATCCCTGATACTCCGGCCTCCTTCCGATGCCGGCCGGTAGGATCCGATCAGGTACGGACCACCCGGGTTGTCCTGCTGCACCCCGTCCTGTGCAAAGAGGATCATCGGCGGCTGGTCTTTCGGAGCACCACTGCGTGATCCGGCATCCACCCATACATACACCGGTTCTGAGGGAGTGCCGGTGATCGTGACAGAGAAAGAACTTCCCCTGATCACCCGTTCATCGCGGGCGGTGATCGTTGACTTTTCAGCACCAAGAGTAACCATTGCCGGACGGGTATACTCCCTTCCGGTCTGTCTCAGGTTCTCATCGATCCGGTTGAAAGAGAACCGAGGGGTGACTGTGTACGTGCCACCCGCATACAGGTAACTGCCTCCCGACCCGGTAGCCCCGGTATCCCACCCGCCAGTCGACGCAGGAGGAATCGCCTGGAGACTGTCCTGCAGGGTGATTCGCGAGAGAGAGAACAGACCCCCGTTCCTGGTTTCCACGCCGGTCAGAATCCCGCCACCGGGGGTTGTTACCAGTAGGTCCATCAGACCGTCAGATGCCGGATTGAACCCGGGACGACTGCCAACCGTGCCCGTATTTGTATCCACCTGGATGTACAGCGCGGCACCCCGTGAGACAGTCCCAGATGAGATATCCTCCATCGTCGCCTGCTGGAGGATTCTGACCGTGGCACGCGGTTCTCTGATCGTGAACGCCGGAGAGCCCGCTACCCCCCGCCTGCTGTCCCACTGGTACCATGAGCCCAGGCGATCCATGTAGAGGGAGGGAGAGGCGGAAAAACTGCGGGTTTCAATCTTCCTGACATCAAGGGGCATCTCATAGAGAGATGATCCGGCAGGAAAGAATGCAATCGCATCATACGGGGGAGGGACCGCAGCCCTGATATCAAGTCCCTCCTCTCCCAGAAATATCTCGCCGCCCCGGGGAATTATCGAGGTAGTGGCTGAAACTGAGAGTGGGATGAAGATGAGAGAGAGAATGAGGAGAAGAATATAAGGATCATT
>CAZXRT010000343.1:0-227 GCA_964642535.1 uncultured Methanospirillum sp. | reverse complement strand
GGACAAGATTATGAGGTTTCCCCTGATAATTCTCATCCCGTCCAGTGGTGGAATCTCTTGAAAAGACTGATTTCTATCAAAAAATTGGCATAAAAAAGAATGTACGATCATCCCTGATTATTTCATCACAGCACCAGTGTCAGCCTGCCCGACTGCAGCTGCATAACGGGCCAGCACTCCGTCAAGCTTCTTCTCATCCCATCTCCAGGTCTTCCTTCGGACCGCAC
>CAZXRT010000342.1:2272-2970 GCA_964642535.1 uncultured Methanospirillum sp. | reverse complement strand
CCTTCGTGAACCGGATGGTAGACTCGATATGCGTGCACACTTCCAGGGAACGGGAGATATATTCCCGTTTCTTCTCTTCATTCTCTTCATCTGTGGCCAGGCTGAGAAGACCCTGGATCATGGAGATCTGGTTGAAGATATCATGCCGGGTGATCCCGGTCAGGAGCCGGATCTTCAGATTTGCTTCCTGCAGCGACTCCTCGGTGTGCTTCCAGTCGGTGATATCAATTGTGTACCCCCCGAGGAGGGTGCGGTTTTTCTGCTCAATGGGAAATTTTACCGAGATATGGATCCGCCCGTTCAGCGGTTCGGTCAGGCTCAGGATCTCTCCGCGTGCAACCACCGCCCAGTCATCAGCGGTTATCTTTGCGGCAAAATCCTCAGGGAAGAGTTCATACATGGTCTTTCCAACCATATCCCTCCCCGAAATTCCAATCATCTGCTCAAAATTATCGCTTGCATACAGGACACGGCTCTCAGCAGGTGTCACGGTTTTAATATAGGTGTAGATGGGAGAGTGGCGGATAAACTCTGAGAAGAGTTCATCTTTCTCCCTCAGCTCCTGGAGCATCCTTTTCTGGCCGGTAACGTCGGTCAGGATATTGAGTGATGCAGGACCGCCTTCATACTGAATGAGGATCCCCTGAACCGTGGTAACCCGTTGTTTTCCATCTCTGGTCAGGACAGTGATCTCATAC
>CAZXRT010000342.1:0-2262 GCA_964642535.1 uncultured Methanospirillum sp. | reverse complement strand
GTCACGCACCAGCATCATCTGTGATACGATTTTTATTGATTCCGGTGTCAGGTACTGTGTGATATGAGAGCCGATCAGTTCGCCGGGTTCATATCCGAACGAGGTTGCCGCTGCCTGGTTGATGAACAGGATCTCGCCATTCCGGTGAACAAGGATATAATCAGGAATACTGTTGACCAGTTTCAGGTACTGGTCTGTCCGCTCTCTCAGTGACTCCTCGATTCTCTTACGGTCCGTGATATCGGTCACTATCAGAAGCCTGACGACCCGCCCGTCAGTCCACCTGATGAACCGGTCCCTGCAGTCATACCACCGGTCTGTCAGGGAGTGATGATACTCCCGCGGGTTTTGGGCATGCTGGTGAACCGTCGCTGAAATGAGAGAGTCTGGAGAAAGATTGTCAGGTTCTGCGGGTTGTTCAAGGATGTCACGAAGAAAATCCTCTCCGGTCCTGCTCCCTAACATCTCTCTTCCCTCACGGTTCATGAAAAGGATCTCATGAGTATTGATATCAGTGACAAAGACGAGAGAATCGATACTGTCCATGGTCATGTGCAGGTTGGCCTGCGCTTCCTGGAGAAGGAGAGCCCCCGTTCTGTTCTCACCAGACCCGACATTCCCGGGAGATTCAGGCTTTCCTGCGGAGGGATTGCGGGCCCCGGGTGTTTCCGGAGATCCCGTGGAGAGATGATAATGCTTCCTTATCGCGTTCAGAACCTTTTCTGACTGTATCCAGCGCAGATCAAGGTTTTTCACGATCTCATCAATCCGGTGTATCTGGTGAAGAATGCGATCTCCTTCCGGTGAGTTCATGCCGCTGTCTACATACGCCATGATGATCGTCAGCGGATTTCTGATCTCGTCATTGAGGATCGCAAGTTGTGCGAGATTCTTCTGAATCTGGGCGATTGCTGCATCCTTCTCTTCTTCAAGCCGGAGTTCATCAGTCACATCCCGTCCCTGGGCGATGACTGCCACGGGCCTGCTTCCGTCCGGAGCGTAAATCGTTGAGGAATTCCAGATCACCTTCCTGATACTGGAGTCTTTGTGTAGCAGATCAAGCCCGACCTCTTCCCACCTGACCCCTTCCAGGGTGGTCTGAAGAAGTCTCCTGATCCGTTCTCCTTCCCATTCTGGAAACAGCATCGCAACAGGACTGCCACAGACTTCTCCTTCTCCCCTCCCTGTCAGCTGCTCCCCGGCATGGTTGATCCGGGTGATCACAAGCCGGGTATCCCAGATGATGATCGGGACATTAGAACAGGAGATCAGGTTCTCCAGGTAGGCGTTAGTACTCCGGAGATCATCTTCAATCTGCTTTCGCTTCTCCAGTTCACTCCTGATCTCCTCGTATGCAGCATTCACCTGTGCGGTCCTCTCCTCGATGATGTGTTCCTGATGCTCAAATAACGAGGCATTTCGCAGGACGAGGGCAACGGTTGCGGAGAGGGAAGTGAGCAGCGATATCACCGATTCCAGGTGAATGATATCAGGCAGTCCCAGGGCAAAGAGGGCTCCCGCATGAACTCCCCCTGCCCGTAAGGGTATCGAGAAAGAGAGGGAAAATCCTTCCCTTTCCAGAATCGGACAGCAGGTCTCATCCCTGCTGTTCCAGACGGCCGGGGTTTCGTCAGAGACATGTGCCTGGAAAAAGGCGAGTACTTCCGGTGATTCAGCCCATTCCCGCTTCCTTTCCGGGTGGAGGGTCAGGATGGACCTCCCAAACCTGTCCGGCCCCTCATCCCCGCTGACCAGAAGCACACAGCGGGCTCCGGTAAGTTCCCGGATCTCTTCACTGAGATAATCACCGAGTTTTTTTACGTTGTCTGACCGGGAGAGGATCTTGCCGAGGAGATCCATGGTCATCACCGAGAACGCCGGATCGAACGATGAGGAGTGGCCGTTCATGAAGGATCTGCCCCTGTCTTCAGTCTGTCCATGGCATCCTGTATCTGCATCCTGAGATGATCGCATGGGACCGGCAGAATCTCCCAGGGAAGGGAACAATACCGGGCACATGCTTCAATCTCATCTGACCGGACCGGAATGACTCCGGTATCCAGATAGACGATTCGGGAATGCATCTCACCCATGAAGGCTGATGCATTCGTGGGGTTCAGTCCGAGCTCAAGGGAAAATACCTCCTCCCATCGTGATGTCCATTCCGGGAGCAGGAAAAAGACTCCGGATTTGATGAGGATTTTGTATGTTTCATGACCGAGAATGAGTTCGCAGCAGTTCATCCCCCGGGTGCGGGCGACC
>CAZXRT010000341.1:0-2972 GCA_964642535.1 uncultured Methanospirillum sp. | reverse complement strand
TCTCCGGGAACGATGCCGGTGGTCTCTTCGTACACCTGGATGGTCGCAACATCCCCTTCAAGGGTGATGATCTCACCGATGATCTCTTCGCGTCCCACCCTGACCGATTCGTACATCCTGCTCCCGTTCATGCCGTCGGCTTCCACAACCGGCCCGATTACCCTGATGATCGTACCATCGCTCTTCATTGTTCACTCTCCTCATGTATCAGGCCTGCAGATTCTGGACCCGGGTTATCACCCGGAATCGGCAGAATTATGGGGTACAGGCTTTTCTCTCTCTTTCCTGCCAGGCCTGGATCTGATGCCAGATCCATGAAGGCCTCTTCTATCAGGACCACGGCCAGGGATTCGTTGCGAAGGCACACGTTGAGCGCCTCACGGGCTTCCTCCCTGTTCTGCACAAAGAACTGATCCTTCACCCCTGCCAGGGCAAACCCGTATACCGGGTTTCTCGTACCGATCACTGCTACTCTCATCCTGCCACCGGTTCGAATACCAGGTACTGTTTAATCCGGTCAGGACTGATTCCCTCCTGCAGACCGGTCAGGACAACCTGGATGTTGCGGTATTCATACTCTTTTGCCAGCATAAACCAGATCAGCGGACCTCCGGTATAATAATACACCTGTGATATCCGCACGAGGTGTGCGAGAACAAACCGATCAAGAGCAAGATCAAACCCGGCCAGGCTCTCCGGACCGGGGTAGGCGGGAAGGAGCGGGTGAAGAACCCGGTCATATCCGGTCCCGGCAAGCTGGCTGACAAGGTCAGGGACACTCATCATCTCATTCAGCTGAACAAGTCGCCAGGCCGGAATCCTCATCCCACCGTCCAGGAGACAGGAAGCGATGAACGACGGGGGAAGGCCGGCATGCTTTGCCCGTATCAGGATTCTGATGTTCTGTACATCGGTGAGCATACTGACCAGATCGCGGAAGGGGGCTGCGAGCTGGGTTCTGACCAGGCTTCCGGCCTTGATGATCTGTTCAGATCCAAACCGGTCAAGGGCGATCTCGAGGGGAAGAACGGAGTTCTGCTGCCTGAACAGACTCAGAGGTTCTCCGTCAAGGAACTCGTACGCAGTCCCCCTGAACTGATGAAGCCCCTCCTCGATGTCGCTGCTCATGGCAATCCGGGAGATGAGATCTGCTGTCAC
Source organism: uncultured Methanospirillum sp. (assembly GCA_964642535.1). GTDB lineage: Archaea > Halobacteriota > Methanomicrobia > Methanomicrobiales > Methanospirillaceae > Methanospirillum. Next base: position 1,814 of record CAZXRT010000341.1, on the reverse strand, counting down.
GAATCCTGCGGGCCGGACTGCCTGGACAATCTCATCAGCCCCGGTTCGATGGTAGAGCATCCGCACAAGCCGCTTGATCGTCCTGATCTCGTGTATTCTCTGATATTCACCAAAAAAAATCTGGAAATCCGGAGGAATCGATAAGAGAAGGGTTCGAAACTCCTCCCGCTCATGTTCCTCAAGAACGGGTCCGGGGTTGGTCTTTTCACTTCCTGGTGAAAGTGATTTGATATATCCTGCCTCCTGGAGCCGTGAAAGAGCATCGGCAACCATCCCCGCATCAAGGAGTTCATCAATCTTCTCCTCCCTGAGATACGGTGTCCCTGCCGCTTTCGCCCGTGCCACGGGGTATGCACAGGATGCGATGGAGAGGATGGTTGTCAGGTACCCGGCACATCCTGCCATCACGAAGAAGCATACCGCGGGAAAGATGAGCAGGGCTGCAAGTGAAAGAAGAAGGATTTCAGGATCGCCTCCTGCAACCGCATCAAGCAGGTACCGGTATTCATCCATGGTTCATTCAGCCCTTATCAAAGAGAATTGTCGCGATATCAGGGAGAAGCCCGGTTTTATACCGGTCCAGCCGTGCCTGAAGTGTGTTATCGACAAACACCCCCCGGCCGCTGCTGATGATCACCCCGGCACCTGTCCCTGCCGGCTCATCAGATATCCGGATCTCAAGACCTTTTTCTTTCAGTGATGATGCAATCCCTGCCGCAACCTCGCGATCTGCTTCGGCGACCGAGAGGGTTACCTGAGTTGTATTGAGGATCATGCATCCCTCCCTGACCAGGTCCCGGAGGATTTCAGGGTACCGGCTGCTCTTTCGAACATCCTCAAAGCCGGCTTCAATAGTTTCAAAACACTCTCTGATGATCGACTCACGTGCCTGACGGACACAGCGCCGTGCCTGAATCATCACCTGGGAGCGTGCCTGTTCTTTCTGCTGGTTGATATCGCGGGTTCGGGCTGCTAGAACTGTCCGGAATTCCTCCTCGGCTCGTTGTTCGCCTTCCCTTCTGATCGTTTCAGCCTGCTCATGTCCCTGTGTCCTGAGAGCCAGTGCTTCATCTGACGCATCGGTTCTTATTCGGGTGAGTATCTCATCAAGACCCATCAGCATCTCCTCTCAGGTCGTCTGAAAGAGTCCGAGGCCGAAGAGGATCAGGATGGCTATCAGCAGACCAAAGATTGCGAATGTCTCGGACATGGCAGCAAAGACCAGGCTCCTTCCGATGGAATCCGGGTTTCTCGCTGCTGCCGCGATGGCTCCTGCACTCGTAATCCCCTGTCCGATTGCTGAGAATCCGGCAAGGCCGACGGCCAGTCCTGCCCCGACCACTCCTGCTCCGACCGGAAGAGAGACAGAGAAGTCACCCCCCATCACCCCGGTCAGCGAGAGGATGAGCACGGCGATGAGAAGCCCGTAAATGGCCTGGGTCTCACAGATAGCTGAGAATACGATCCCTTTTCCAAAGATTTCCGGGTTTTCCGCGGTATTTGCAACCCCTGAAGCAGCCGCAATTCCCTGTCCGATTGCAGAAAAGCCTGCGAGGCCGGCTGCCAGTCCTGCCCCGATAGCGACGAGGCCAACCGGAATTGGGATTTCTACGGGCATCCCACTGAAAAACCCTCCTGACTGGAGGATGAGGATGGCGATAAGAAGCCCGTATATCCCCTGGGTCTGGGGAATTGCGGAGAAGACGATGGCCATTCCGAACTTGTCCGGTTTTTCCGAGATGACACCCGCCGCCGCCGCTCCGGTCATTCCCACTCCGATTCCTGCTCCAATCGCGGCACATCCGACAGATATA
>CAZXRT010000340.1:0-2976 GCA_964642535.1 uncultured Methanospirillum sp. | reverse complement strand
CAGATGGGGATGTGATGATATGATAGTTTTTCTGGAGCATTGTCAGGATTTTTTCAGATTCAACCCATCGCTGATCCAGATGGGTGACAATATCATCAATCTGAATGATCTGTTTCTGTATTATGGAAAAAAGTTCCTGATTTTCTGAAATCTCTGCATAGGAAAGAATGAGTGACAACGGATTTCGAATCTGGTCATTAAGAACTGCAAGCTGGGCCAGATTTTTTTGGATCTGGTTCAATGATATTTTATTTTCATGTTCAAGTCGTTTCTGAACCGTAATATCCTGCCCTTGTGCAATCGTTGCAATCGGATGAGAACCGGCAGCATCATAGATGGTTGAAGAATTCCAGATAACAGACCTGATCGATCCATCATGATGCTGAACATCCATCTCAACCGTATCCCACCTCACTCCTGCGGTGGTTGTTTTGAGCAGCCTCATCGAATTTTCCACCTTATCAGGAGGGAACAGGATTTCTATTGATTTTCCAATAACATCTTCAGCGCATCTTCCGATGAGATTTTCACATGAATGGTTTATCCGGGTTATCAAAAAATCCCGATCCCATACGATAATAGGTACATTGGCATACGCAATCAGGCTTTCAAGGTACTGAGTCGTCTGCCGGAGGTGTTCTTCAGTTGATGCAAGAGCATTATACTGGGATTTCAGTTCTTCTTCTGATCCTGCAAGTTGTTCATATGCAGCATTCAGCTCTTCATTCGATTGTGCAAGGTGTTTAAGAAGTGCCTCACGTTCTTTTTCGATCAATTTCCTTGCGGTAATGTCCTGGATTACTCCTAACACCCGTTCAGGGTTTCCTGACGGATCTTTCAACAGTTCAGCAATGGAAATAATCGTCCTCTGCGGTGAACCATCAGCAGGATTGATTTCAAACTCAAGATGATAGGGAATATCGTTCTCGATCAGATCAGAAAGAGCCTGATGAACCCGATCACGTTCCGGGATGCATGCTTCTATATCCTGAATGGGAAGCAGGTTCCCCTCGGGAGGTTCCAACCCATAGATACAGAATCCCTCGTCAGAACCCCAGATAGTGCCTGCCCTGAGATCAAACTCCCAGCTGCCGAGATGACTTATTGCCTCAGCCTGTTCTAATCGCTTCTTTTGAATGAGATTCAGAGAATTGATTTCATTTCGTTCGGTTATATCACGGCCGATTCCTAATACTCCAATTAGATTCCTTTCAGAATCATACATCGGAGTTTTTATCGTTTCAAGAAATGCACGATGACCATCGTCAGCAAAGGTAATCCACTCTTCATTGATTGAGGGCCCTCCTGCTTCGATAGCCATTTGATCATATCCCCTGAAAAAGTCGGCTAATTCCTTTTCAAAAAAGTCGTAATCAGTATTTGCGACTATTTCTTCGATTTTTCGACCGACAAACCGTCCAAACGACGGATTGCAGGCAAGATACACCCCGTTTATATCCTTGAGCCATACCAGGTCAGGGATAGTCTGAATGAGCGTTTGTAATCTCCCTTCGCTTGCTATCAGGTTCAGTTCAGCTTTTTTTCGCTGTGAGATATCAGTATGGGTTCCGACTACCCGGACCGGGTTTTTCTCCTCATCCCAGGTTACCGGTTTGCCCCTCGTGAGAATCCAGAGCCATTCCCCCTGTCTGGTCTTCATCCGGAGTTCAAGGGAAAATTTTCCATTCTCCTTATGAATTTGTTCCCAGATGGTTTTCTCAGCCTCTCTCCGATCCCCGGGATGTATCAGGCTTTTCCAGGTATCATAGGTTGCTGGTATCTCTCCGGGTAAATATCCAAGCAGGGTATACCACTGGGGATTGCAATTAACAACACCGGTTTTTACATCCCAGTCCCAGATCCCGTCATTTGCAGCCTCAAGAGAAAGACGGAGACGCTCTTCACTTGCAAAAAGGGCTTCTGCGTTCCGCATTTTTTCCGTTACATCGTTGTATATGGCAACGATCTGGTTGTCGGGCAACCTGAAGATATAGTTTTCAAACCATTGTATTGTGGTGCTACCGGGGTATATCTTCGTAGGGTAATAGATGGTCTCACCCGTTGCCCATACCTTCTGAAATACGGGAATGATGCCAAAATCCTCGATCTCAGGCCTGATGGCGGTAATTGGCTTTCCAATGATTGCTTCCCGGGAGATACTTTCAATGGCGAGAGCAGCCGGATTAATATCGGTGACGACATAATCGCTTCCCCGTGAACCATCGTTGCGGACTGAATAGATAAACGCCCCCGAAGGCATTGTATTGAATATTCCTTTGAATAACGATTCACTGGTCTTGAGAATTTCTTTCGCTTTTTGTTGTTCATTGGCGAATTTCTGAAAATAAAACCGTATCAGGATATAGAGCAAAATTGCTGTTACGATAACATATCCAAGGCCTTTAAAGGTTGAAAGAAAGAGAAAGCGATCCTGATTGTATCCGGCAGCAATGTAGGCAAGTGTGTCAGAGAAAAAAATCCAGAGAAGGCCGATGATCAGGTATATGATTGATATTTTCATCGGACCTGACTGGAGAAATGCTTCAATACGCCTCAGATATTTGAGCATCGATATGCTGTTATTGATGACTGGATCTAATTAACCTTACGATAGGAGATAGAGAAAAAACGCCTCATGGGATCCTCACCGATAATCGGTTTTCAGGAGTGGAGATGATAACAGGAATCGAAAAGTCCGGAATAGTCTGAATATTCTCTTCATTTCCCCGGGGTTTATCAGCAGATCGTTTCTGTTCTGTTTGGCTGACAATCCTGAGAGCCCTGGGGGATCAGATGATCATAGTTATCCTTTTGTCATGAATCCCCCCCAGTAACAAGATATGAACCATGCAGGCATTGGACCATCCTGCCGTATGATCAGACCACTTTTCTGTTTTACATAAGAGAGGTTTTCAGGCTTCGGGTTTGTACCCATCCGGGCGAGGAAGAGATTTTTTCAAACTGAAAACCAATTCT
>CAZXRT010000339.1:0-2981 GCA_964642535.1 uncultured Methanospirillum sp. | reverse complement strand
CATGTCTTTTATGATACGGTAATGGAACCCAAGGAGCAGGTTGAATCACTCCTTGAGACCTGGGGCATGATTGAACATGATGAGGAGATCCCGACCTATGAAGCCGGGAGGATGAAGAAGGTCCACACCCCCTGGAGGTATTTTTTCCGGCCAAACCGCAAACTGATGCCGCGAAGTGACACTCCTGATGATGATATTGTCACCCATATCGTCATGACGGTCAATACTTCTGTTCCTGGAGCTCTGGTCTTCTCTTCAGGCCGGAATATCGGTGTATTCAAGGCATCCGGCTGGCCCGAAGAGGTAGCCGATTTTTACCGGGTTCAGGACTATGAAGGATATCTCTGGATAGCGCATAACCGGTATCCGACGAACACCTCCGGATGGTGGGGAGGAGCCCATCCGTTCAATCTTCTGAACTGGAGTGTTGTTCATAACGGGGAGATCACGTCATATGGAACCAACCGGAGATACATCGAGAGCTTCGGGTACAGCTGCACGATGTATACTGATACGGAAGTCGTGGCCTACCTGATGGATCTTCTTGCAAGGAAGCACAAGTTATCACCAGAACACGCCGTCCGTGCGCTTGCTCCCCCGTTCTGGGAAGAGATTGAGCGTATGGGAGTCCGTGAACAGGAACTGAACACTGCGATACGGCTTACATACGGTCAGGCCATGATGAATGGCCCGTTTGCAATCGCGGTGGCAACCCATGATGCACTGGTCGGTTTTTCTGACCGGATTAAACTGCGTCCTCTTGTCATCGGAGAGCATGATCAGCGGCTCTATATTTCAAGTGAGGAGGCCGCCATCCGCACCATGGAACCGACCGTCAGAAAAATATCCATGCCCCGTGCCGGCCAGCCGATTGTCGGGAGGATTGTGGCATGATTATCGGTTCTCGCCCGCTGAAATTCAGGGTCATGGTGGATCATGACCAGTGTATGCTCTGCGGCCGGTGTGTGGACAACTGCTCGTACAATGTATTCCGGATGGAAGACGGAAAGATACGGATAAACTCCCGCAACTGTGTCGCCTGCCATCGTTGTCTCTCCCAGTGTCCCCGGGATGCGATCATGATCTCCGAACGTCCGTGTGACTACCGGAATCATCCATTATGGACCGGGACAGTCAGGGAAAATATCTTTAAACAGGCAGAAACCGGGAAGATCCTCCTTGGAGGTATGGGAAATACCCTTGATTATCCTGTCATCTTTGACCGGCTTGTCCTTGATGCCTGCCAGGTGACAAACCCGAGTATTGATCCTCTCCGCGAACCGATGGAACTGCGGACCTTCATCGGAAAGAAACCGCGTCAGCTGGAACTATCCTATGGGCCGGGTAACGATGTCGAGCTGAAGACAAAACTGGTAAAAAACCTCCAGCTCGAGACCCCGATCATGATCGGTCACATGAGTTACGGGGCGATCTCCCTCAATGCCCAGATGGCAATGGCAAAGGCCGTTACCGAGGCAGGGACATTCATGGGAACCGGAGAAGGGGGGCTGCATGAAGGACTGTACCCGTACCAGAACCACATGATAGTTCAGGTCGCATCAGGCAGGTTCGGGGTGGATGTGAACTACCTGAATCGCGGCGCTGCGATTGAGATTAAGATCGGACAGGGTGCAAAGCCCGGTATCGGGGGGCACCTGCCCGGGGAGAAGGTTTGTGCCGATGTGTCCTGTACGAGGATGATCCCGGAAGGAAGTGATGCGATCAGTCCTGCCCCGCATCATGATATATATTCAATCGAAGATCTGAAGCAACTCGTCATAAGCCTGAAAGAAGCAACCGAATGGCAAAAACCGGTTTTTGTCAAGATTGCTGCAGTACATAATGTGGCAGCCATTGCGGCGGGAATTGCCCGGTCGGGAGCCGATGCGGTTGTTGTCGACGGTTTCAGGGGAGGAACCGGCGCTGCCCCGTCGGTTTTCCGGGACCATGTCGGCATTCCAATCGAGGCTGCCATTGCCGCAGTGGATACAAAACTTCGTCAGCAGGGGATCAGAAATGAAGTATCCCTCATCGCTTCGGGGGGAATCAGGCAGAGTGCCGATGTCACCAAGGTGATCTGCCTGGGGGCAGATGCTGTCTATATCGGAACTGCAGCCCTGGTAGCCATGGGGTGTCGTGTCTGCGGGACCTGTTACCGGAACCTGTGTGCATGGGGAATCGCAACACAGAGGCCTGACCTGGTAGCCCGTCTGAATCCAGACGAAGCAGCTCAGAATGTCGGAAACCTCATCCATGCATGGACTCTGGAACTTGCAGAACTGATGGGTGCAGCCGGTATTAACAGCATTGAGTCACTTCGTGGAAACCGTGACCGTCTGAGGGGATACATGCTCGACCAGACGATGCTGGATGTTCTGGATGTCAAATCCGTGGGGGCCTGATATGGGGGCCGTTGAGATCGATGCTCAGGGGATGCATTACACTCCTCTCAATCAGATGATCCGAAAGGCAGTGTCTGCCGGTGCCACCGAGATTGTATTGAAAAATATCATGGGCCAGAGGTTCATCGGGGATGGGCTTACGGGCAGTGCAACAATTACCGTTGAAGGGGTGCCTGGCGGGGATCTGGGTATGTTCATGAAAGGGCCGACGATCATCGTGCATGGCAATGCTGACCATGCTCCCGGAAACACCATGGATGACGGTCTGATAGTCATCCATGGAAGCAGTGGGGATGCGACAGCTCACAGCATGCGGGGTGGCCGGGTATATGTCAGGGATGACATCGGGTATCGTGGTGGAATCCACATGAAGCAGTACCTGAATAAAAACCCCGTCTTAATCATCGGCAGGAGTTCCCATGCATTTCTCGGTGAATACATGGCAGGCGGTCTGATCATCATGCTTCGGATGGATGAACCGGAAGATGTCCCATTTGCCGAGATGGGAATCGCCAGCGGTATTCACGGGGGAGAGATCTATATCCGCGGTGATGTTGCTGACTGGAGTCTGGGGATTGG
>CAZXRT010000338.1:0-2990 GCA_964642535.1 uncultured Methanospirillum sp. | reverse complement strand
TCGGTGGGTTTTACCACGAACCGGTCTGCTCCCAGGCTGATCCCGAACTCACGGTCTTTCTCCTCGGTATACGCGGCACTGTAGAAGATAAAGGGGATGGCCCTGAGTGCCGGACTGTTTTTCACCTCCCGGCAGAGCTGAAACCCATCCATCCGGGGAAGGAGGATGTCTGATATGATCAGGTCAACCTTCTCCTGTGCAAGTCTTTCCAGCGCCTCAACTCCGTCAATAACTGATATCACCGTGTACCCGTATCCCTCGAGCAGCCTCTCAAGAAGGTACCGGTTGACATACTGGTCATCCACTACCAGGATCTTCATGATGTTCCCTCTCCGGGCAGCCATACCACAAATTCGCTCCCTTCTCCGGGGGTGCTTGAGACCGTGATGGACCCGCCATGCAGTTCCACCAGTTTTTTGGAGATCGAAAGACCAAGGCCGGTCCCTTCGTGTTTTCGGGTTGTGCCTGAATCGATCTGGTGAAACGGCCTGAACAGGATATGCATCTTTCCGCTCTCGATGCCAATGCCGGTATCCCTGACTGCAATCCGCACCTTCTCATCCACGCGGGAACTGCTTACCGTAATAGAACCTGAATCAGTGAACTTTATCGCATTGCTCATCAGGTTCAGGATGACCTGCTCCAGTCTTCGTTTATCTCCGATCACCGTTCCGGTATCAGGTGCGAGATCGCTTTTCAGTTCCAGTCCCTTCTCCTGTGCAGTTTTTTCCATGAGGCTTATGACCTGCCGGACAGAGGAGTTGATATCAACCGGCTCGCGGACAATATTCAGTTCACCTGCTTCTATCTTTGAGATATCAAGAACATCATTGATGAGGGCAAGCAGGTGCCTGGCACTCTGCTGGACCATGGTGAGCTGTTTTTCCTGTTCAGGATTGAGCGGGCCGGCAAGTTTCTGTAATATGATCCCGGTAAATCCGATGATAGAGTTGAGAGGGGTTCGCAGTTCATGCGACATGGTTGCAAGAAATGCTGATTTCAACTGGTCAGCCTGTTCTGCCCGGTCTCTCTCTTTGAGCAGTTCGGCGTTCATCTCCTCGAGCTGCACGGTCCGGTCATGGACCAGTTCTTCAAGATGATCCCGGTATGATGAGACCTCAAGGAATGCCTTGTTCTTCTCTTCTTCTCCGGTTTTGATCGTTGCGATCATCCGTGAGAACGATGCTGCCAGATCCCCGATCTCTCCTTTTTCTGAGATATTGATCGTCTGGTCCAGGTTGCCTGTTTCTGTAATATTACCTGCTACTTCTGTCAGCGTCGTGAGCGGGTGGATGATGGTCCGGTCCAGGATGATGAGCGTGATGATGCTCAGCAGGATGAGGGCGCCCAGCACAACAAGGAGCATCTGGATGATGGATGCAAAGATCTCACCTTCTATCCGGGAGTACGGGATGAGGAAGAGATATTTCCACGAAAGGGTGGGGGAAGTGTAAAAGATGAGGTATGAGGAGGGGAGAGTGAGTATTCCTTCGCTGTGGCTGAGAAGAAATGCTGTCTGGTCCCTGGTGATACTGGTGACGGGAGAGAGGATAAGTGACTGATCCCGGGATGCAAGGATCGTGCCGGTTTCATTGATCAGCAGGATCTCTCCGGATCTCCGGATATCAATCGAGGAGATGTAGTCGGTCAGGTTAACAAGGGTGATATCTGCTCCCAGAACCCCGTACACTGTTCCGTTCGGATACGTGATGGCTTTCACGATCCCGATGTTGATATCTGGGGACGTGACTGATTGGTAGGGATCTGTACGAAGCACCCTGCCCGGGTTTTCCCTGGCAAGCAGGTACCACGGCCGATCCCGGGGATCATACGCGGTCGGCAGAGATCGGGGATGGGACCTGACAAAGGTTCCGGTCTCTCTGCCCATGTATACTGAGTTCACATACGGATGGGTGAGGCGGAATGCATTGAAATCATCGATGATCGCCTGCTCCCGGCTCTGAATATGGTACTGAAATGTCTTCTCCGAAGCGTTCAGAAAACTGGTAAATCCGGTATCATCAGGATCGGTATTCATCCTGTGCATGAGTAGTTCAGATACATCCCATTCCACCCCGCTGATAAAATTGGTCAGGGCAAAGTCGATGTGTTTCAGTTGCTGGATGGCATCTTCCCTGATGGACCCCAGGCTCTGTTCATGGACCGAGGATGGTATGATGATTCCGATACAGAATAACACGAGTACGAGGATACAAAAATACAAAAGAAGGACCCGTGTCCGGAGTCTCATAAGGTCAGTATATCACCTCAATCTATAAATAGTGTACCACGGATAAGGAGATGAGAAAGGCTCATCTGTTCCCTGGGATGGTTTCCATGGGATAGTCAGGGATAGGGACTCTGGTTATGAAGCATACGGGAGATTCTGGTTTTCGGATAATAGGGGGTAGTATTTCCCGATCGCGGGTCATCACCGGCTGTCAGGGGAGACAGGCCGTACGGCCAGGGAGGATGGGATGATGATACCCTGGCGATATCTGAACCGGACGTCCGGTCTCCTGGTCCTTGCCGGTCTTACCATCGTCCTGGCCTTGTCATTGTTCGGGTATGCGGTAATCCAGGCTGAGAAGGAGCATGCCGGGGAGGATGTCCATGCAGACCTGGCCACCATCTCCGGAATGAAGGCAAAGACGATTGCTGACTGGGTGGAGGAGCGGAGGTCAGATGCAGAGGTGGCCATGAACAATCACCTCCTGGCTGGCTATCTCTCTCCTGATTCCGGGGGTTGTCCGGCTGCGAGAGATGAGGTTCTCAAGTGGATGAGGAGCTTTCAGACCAGTTACCAGTACAGCGGAGTCTTTCTCCTCCACCGGACCGGAGAGCCGGCTCTTGCCGTGCCTGAATCAGCCACACTCAGTTCATCCAGCCGGAAGGCGAACCTTGATTCCGCCCTGAATGCAACCGGTCCGGTCTGGGCCGATCTCTATCTCGATCCACAGACCGGGAATACAAGGCTGGAATTCTGGATT
>CAZXRT010000337.1:0-3002 GCA_964642535.1 uncultured Methanospirillum sp. | reverse complement strand
CCTTTCTGTTGCAGGTCACGAAGAGCGATATAGTCATAGGGAGCATGGGCCGGAACACTCATCACTAGCCCGGTGGCCATGTCAGGATCCACGAAGACTGCCGGAAGGATCGGAACCTCACCGCAGAACGGGTGGGTGACTGTCCTGTCCACCAGGTCGGATCCTGCAACCTCGCCCAGTTCCTTCACCTCATGGTCCTGGAGCCCGATCTTGTTCAATGCCTCACGGGAGAGGATCCACTCCTTCCCGTCAACCTCTGCCCTGACGTACGTGACGTCCGGGTTGACCCAGAGATTTGTGACCCCGTAGATCGTCTCAGGACGCAGGGTCGCGCAAGGAATGACAGTTTCGCCCATCCTGAAGAGGATCAGGGTGAATTTCTGGATCTCTGCCTTGTCTCCTTCGAGGAGATCATGGTCTCCTACCGGATTTTCACACTGCGGGCAGTACCTGACCGGATGAGCACCTTTAACGACATGACCTGCCTCGTTCAGGTGATGCCACTGCCACTCGATGAACTTGCTGTATGTCGGCTCTACAGTGGTGAACCGGCGGGTCCAGTCGATCGAAAGGCCTGCCTGTTTCATCACCCGTTCATACTCGTTTGAAAAATGGTTTACGATGTTGAGCGGTTCGGTGAACGAATCCAGCACGTCCTGGGGGACCCGGTATAAATCCCGGTAGAGTCTGATAGCAGTCTCATCCCTTCGTGCAATCCGCTTGGAAATTCCAATCACCGGTGCACCGGTCACATGGAAGGCCATCGGGTACAGGACTTCCCTCCCTCTCATCCGCCAGAACCGGGCGATCACATCAGGAACGATGTAAGTGCGGCCATGACCGACATGCATGGCCCCGCTCGGGTACGGGTAGGCAACCGTGAGATAGAACTTCTCCTTGTCTGACGGCTGTGCAACAAAGGCTCCTTCCCACCGGGAACGAATGGCAGCCTCCTGCGTGTTTCTGCTCTCCTCAGTCACGATAAATCTCCTGTATTGGTCAGACCGTCTTCAGTCTGATGGGTTCGCCTTCGTTGTATCTGCGCAGCATCTCCTGGGCAATGGTACTGTTCTTGGCGAGGTGGATCTCTCCGGCATCGTTCACGGTAGCCGTGAACAGGTATTCACGACCGGCAAACACGTCTACGATCTTGCCGGTGTTGTCCGATGAGATGATGGAGAGTTGTTTTTTGTCGATCCGAACCTGGAGTCCTTCTCCCAGGTTCAGTTCTTCCTTTTCTGCCGGTGCTCCGGCTTGAGCGCCCTTTGCCTTCTTTGCAAGTTCACTTGCCGGCCTGATGTCGATACCTACTCCGACCTTGTTAACGATCGCAGCGATATTTTTCCCGCCTTTTCCGATTGCAGCCGGAACATCACGGTCATCAATGTACACGACAGCCTTTGTTGCGGAGAGCATCTCCACGATGATCTCCCCGTTCGAGTACCTGCCGATCTCCCGCTGGATATCGCGTTCGGTGACTTCCCAGGTTGAACTTTCTTCTTCTTCGTCCTCGCTTTCAGTCTCTTCTTCCTGCTGGGCAGGCTGCGGGGGTGCTACCTCTTTCTGGGGTTCAAGGCCCTTTCCTGTCTCTGCCGGAGGTTCATACTCGACCTCCTCTTCAGGTTCTGCAGGAGCTACGGGAACGACGATCGTCTCGCTATCAAACTTGAAGATCTCAAACGCCCCTTCACCACTCTGCAGATCTGTCAGGGTGGTGACCGGTCTGATATGCATCTCGGCATCAACACCATCCGGAACTTTCAGCGAGAAGCTGGTGGTGTAGATCCGCTGGATCTTCCCGTCTTTGAGATAGATCATCGATCCGAAGACCTGGGAGAGGACTGAAAAGTCAATCCGGTCGGCAAGCCGCTGGAGTGCCTCATGCGGAGAGACTGCATGGAGAATTCCGATCATTGCGATACCGGCGAGCCGCATATCTGCAAATACGTCAAAATCCTCATTCTTTCGCAATTCGTCAAAGATCACATAATCCGGACGGACTAACAGGAGAACGTCTGCCGTATTGGCCATACTGCCGTCAAGAGCCGTATACTGGGTGATCTGGTCAGGAACCTGCATCTCCCTCGGCTGCTCCATCGTCTTGACGATACAACCGGAATCGGAGAGGTACGTGGCTATCGCCTGTGAAAGTGTAGTCTTTCCGCTACCCGGCACTCCCGTGATAAGGATCCCGGGTTTATCACTCATCAGGAGTTTGGTAATGATCTCTGACTGTTCATAATCAGAAAGAGCCAGGTCTACAATCGGCCGGACCGCAGTAATCTCCATCCCGTCAGAGAAGGGACGCCTGGTAATGGAGATCCGCATCGAGCCGATCTGAACGATCGTCACTCCCCGCTTCTCGATCTCAATAAATCCGTCAGGATGGCGTTTTGCACGTTCAAGGATCTCCTGTGCCATTGACCTGAGTTCGTACTCATTGCAGAGCTGATCCCTGATGACAATGGTCTCGGTCTTGTGGATCGTCCCTTTCCGTGCCATCGGCCTGGCCCGTTCCTTGAGGTGTACCGCGATGGTATGCTCATCAAAAAACTGATCTATCGCAAGCGGGGTAAAATCCTCAATCTGGGGTCTGAGGTATACCACATCAAGCCCTTTTGCCTTTGCAACCTCTGACTGGACCACATCGCTGGTGATAAACCGTGCCCCGTGATCGATGGCGACCCTGCGGATCAGGGAATCTATCTCACCCCCGCTGGCAAGTTTGACCTGCTCAAGAGTTGGGCGTGTTCCGACAAACTCTATTGATATTACTCCTTTTTCAGCCAGTTTGCATAGTTCCTGGAGTTCGGTCAGTCCTGAAAACCCGATCTCCCTCCCCTGGTTTGCCTGCGCCTCCAGTTCGGCAACGACTGCTTCTGGTATTATTATTTGAGCCCCGTTATATTCACCAGTATCGATAAGGGTGGTGATGCGTCCGTCTATTACGACGCTAGTATCTGGAACCAGTTTCAAAAATATTCACCGGGTTATAATTGGTC